>NZ_CAJCKG010000020.1:0-66082 GCF_903970945.1 Curtobacterium sp. ME26 | reverse complement strand
CGGCCGCCGTGACGTGCGGGGCGGGCCGCACCCGCGCCTCCAGGCCGGGGCAGGGTCGCGCCCCGCACCCCGGCGGCCTTCCTGGTGCTCCCGGCCGTACCGAGCGTTCCCGGGCGTACCCGGCGGTTCCGCACGACCCGGTACGCCCGATCCCGCCAGGCATCGCGCGCGTCATGGGAAGGAACGGGCGGACGGGAGGCGCGTGGCGGGCCCGTCCCGCGCCTCCAGACCGCGACCCGGTCGCGTCCGCGTCGCGTCCGCACCGCGCGCCGCCGCACCCACGGTCGCGCCCGCGCTCACCGGGCGCCCACCCCGCCCCCAGCCGGGCCGCGGGGAGCACCTGGCAGGGTGGGACGCATGTCCGCAGCCACCGAGCCCACCCGGAAGCGCCGTCGCTGGCCCGTCGTCCTCGTCGTCGTGGTGCTCGTGCTCGCCGTCCTCGCGGTGGTCGCCGAGTTCGTCCTGCGCGGCGTCGTCGACCGGATCATCGCGGACCAGGTCGAGCAGTCGCTGCCCGAGGGTGCGACCGGCGAGGTCACCGCGCACGCGGACGGCATCGTCATCCCGCAGCTGCTCGCCGGGACCCTGGCGGACGTGCACATCACCTCCGACCGCCTGACGGTGGACGGTGTGCCGCTCGCCGCCGACGTCACCGCGCGCGACGTGCCGGTCGACGGGCAGGGGGACGTGCACGACGTCGACGGGCACGTGACCCTCGCCGCGACGAGCGTGAAGGACCTGGCGAAGTACAGCCCGCTGTTCCAGCGACTCCGCCTGGTGGACGACGGCGTCGAGCTGTCCGGGTCGACCGCGGTGCTCGGGTACGACATCTCCTACGCGGCGACCGGCGCCGTCACCACGCAGTCCGACGGCCGCGGCGTCACGATCACCCCGCGGAACGTCCGCATCACCAACCCGGACCTCGGGCTCGGCGTCGACTCGATCCCCGGGGTCACCGACGTGCCGGTCCAGGTCTGCACCGCGCGGTTCCTGCCGGAGCAGCTGCGCATCCGCTCGCTCGACATCACCGCCCGGCAGGCGACCGTGCGCGTCACGGCCGGCACGCTGCCGCTCACCGAGCAGGGCCTCCGGACCGTGGGCAGCTGCGGCTGACCGGCGGGCGTAACACCGGCCGGGAGGCTCGTCCCGGCTCGCTAGGATCGGGTCCCGTGAGCGCCAACCCCCTTGCCCCGCCGCGGCTGCGGACGCCGGACGACGCCTCCGCGCTGACAGCGCGGATCTGGCCGGCCTCCGCGACGCGGACCGACGACGGCGAGCTCGTGGTCGGCGGCAACACCGCGTCCGCCCTCGTCGAGCAGTTCGGCTCGCCGCTCTACGTCGTCGACGAGCGCGACGTGCAGGCCCGCGCGGCCCGCGTGCGCACCGCCTTCACCGAGGCGTTCGAGCGCATCGGCACGCGGGCACACGTGTACTACGCGGCGAAGGCCTTCTTCACGACGCAGGTCGCCGCCTGGATGACGGAAGCGGGGCTGCGGCTCGACGTCTGCACGGCCGGTGAGCTCGCGGTCGCCCTCGCCGGCGGTGCCGACCCGGCGATGCTCGGCTTCCACGGCAACGACAAGTCCGACGCCGAGATCGCGCGTGCCGTCGAGGTCGGACTCGGCACGATCGTGCTCGACAGTCACGAGGAGATCGGCCGCGTCGCCCGTGCCGCCGCCGAGGCCGGCACGGTCCAGCGCGTGCGGATCCGCATCAACAGCGGCGTGCACGCGAGCACCCACGAGTACCTCGCCACCGCGCGCGAGGACCAGAAGTTCGGCATCCCGCTCTCCGAGGCGGTCGACGCGGCCGCCGCGGTGCGCGCCGAGCCCTCGCTGGCCTTCGTCGGGCTGCACTCGCACATCGGGTCGCAGATCTTCGACGAGTCCGGCTTCCGCGAGGCAGCGCGACGCCTGATGGACGTGCACGCCGAACTCGTGGCGTCCGGTCCGGTGCCGGAGCTCAACCTCGGCGGCGGCTGGGGCATCGACTACACCGAGGGGGACTCCGCGTTCGCGCCCGAGGACGTCGCCGAGGCCCTCGCGAGCATCGTCGCGGAGGCCTGCGCGGAGCGGGGGATCCCCGTCCCCGAGGTCGCCGTGGAGCCCGGTCGCTACATCGTCGGCCCGGCCGGGATCACGCTCTACCGCGTCGGCACGATCAAGCCGGTGGCCCTCGAGTCGGACGACGGGGTGTCGGCCACACGCACGTACGTCTCGGTCGACGGCGGCATGAGCGACAACGCACGCCCCGCCCTCTACGGCGCGGACTACACGGCGCGACTGGCGCGGACGTCGGACGCCGCACCGATCCTCACCCGCGTGGTCGGCAAGCACTGCGAGTCCGGGGACGTCGTCGTGCACGACGAGTACCTGCCGGGTGACGTGCACCGCGGTGACCTGCTCGCCGTGGCCGCGACCGGGGCCTACTGCTGGTCGCTCTCCAGCAACTACAACCACGTCGGTCGCCCGCCGGTCGTCGCGGTCGCCGACGGCACAGCCCGTATCCTCGTCCGTGGCGAGTCCATCGACGACCTGCTCGCCCGCGACACGGGGGTCGTCGCCGGCTCCGGCCGCTGACCCCGACCGAACCGGGCTGACACCCGACCCACAGGAATGCGCACCACATGATCGAATACCGCAACGTCCGCGTCGCGCTGCTCGGAGCCGGTTCCGTCGGTTCCCAGGTGGCCCGCCTGCTCCTCGAGCACGGTGACGAGCTGGCATCCCGTGCGGGCGCAGGGCTCGAGCTCGTCGGCATCGCGGTCCGCGACCTGGACGCCCCGCGCGACGTGGACCTGCCGAAGGACCTCTTCACGACGGACGCGCAGTCGCTCATCCTCGGGGCCGACATCGTCGTCGAGCTCATCGGTGGCATCGAGCCCGCTCGCACCCTCGTGCTGCAGGCGCTGCAGTCCGGCGCGGACGTCGTCACCGGCAACAAGGCGCTCCTCGCCACGCACGGCCCCGAGCTCTTCGCCGCGGCGGAGCAGGTCGGCGCGCAGCTCTACTACGAGGCCGCCGTCGCCGGTGCGATCCCGATCATCCGGCCGCTGCACGACTCGCTCGCGGGTGACCGCATCGAGCGCATCATGGGCATCGTCAACGGCACCACGAACTTCATCCTCGACCTGATGGACCGCGAGGGCTCGACCTTCGAGGCGGCCCTGGCGACCGCGACGGAGCTCGGGTACGCCGAGGCCGACCCGACCGCCGACGTCGAGGGCTACGACGCCGCGCAGAAGGCGGCCATCCTGGCCTCGCTCGCGTTCCACACCTCGGTGCCGCTGGCCGCCGTGCACCGCGAGGGCATCACCGACGTGACGATCGAGCAGGTGCGTGCCGCGCGCAAGGCCGGCTACGTCGTGAAGATCCTCGCGACCGCCGAGCGCCTGACCGACGCGGACGGCGTCGAGGGCGTCAGCGCCCGCGTGTACCCGGCGCTCGTGCCCGAGTCGCACCCGCTGGCGAGCGTGCACGGCGCGAAGAACGCCGTCTTCGTCGAGGCCGAGGCGGCCGGCGACCTCATGTTCTACGGCGCGGGTGCCGGCGGCGTCGAGACGGCGTCGGCCGTGCTGGGCGACCTGGTGTCCGCCGCGCGTCGGCACGTCATCGGTGGCCCCGGCATCGCGGAGTCGACCCAGTCCGCACTGCCCGTCTTCCCGATCGGCACCGTGCGGACCCGCTACCAGATCACGCTCCACGTGGCGGACGCCCCCGGCGTGCTCTCCACGGTCGCGGGCGTGCTGGCGAAGCACGGCGTGAGCGTGCAGACCGTCGAGCAGTCCGCCGCGACCGACCCGGGCGACGGCACGCCCGGCACCGCCACCCTCGTCATCGGCACGCACCTCGCCCGCGAGTCCGACCTGGCCGCCACGGTCGTCGCGCTCCGGAACGAGGACGTCGTCGTCGAGACCACCAGCGTCCTGCGGGTCGTCGGGGCCTGAGCCCCGGTCCGCGGAGCCCGAGCAACACACCGAACAAGGAGAGCCTGATGGCCCACCAGTGGCAGGGAGTCCTGCGCGAGTACGCCGACCGTCTCGACGTCACCGAGGCGACGCCCGTCGTCACCCTCGGCGAGGGCGGGACGCCGCTCATCCCGGCGCGACGCCTGTCGGAGCGCACCGGCGCGGACGTGTACGTCAAGTTCGAGGGCATGAACCCGACCGGGTCGTTCAAGGACCGCGGCATGACGATGGCGATCTCGAAGGCCGTCGAGCACGGCGCGAAGGCCGTCATCTGCGCCTCGACCGGCAACACGAGCGCCTCGGCCGCCGCCTACGCCACGCACGCGGGCATCACCGCGGCGGTGCTCGTGCCCGAGGGCAAGATCGCGATGGGCAAGCTCAGCCAGGCCGTCGCGCACGACGCGCAGCTGCTGCAGGTCCAGGGCAACTTCGACGACTGCCTCGACATCGCCCGTGATCTCGCGGCGAACTACCCGGTGCACCTCGTCAACTCGGTGAACAACGACCGCATCGAGGGCCAGAAGACCGCCGCGTTCGAGGTCGTCGACGTGCTCGGTGACGCGCCGGACTTCCACTTCCTGCCGGTCGGCAACGCGGGCAACTACACCGCGTACTCCCGCGGGTACCGCGAGGACGTCGCCGCGGGCCGGTCGACCCGGATGCCCCGCATGTTCGGCTTCCAGGCCGCCGGGTCCGCGCCGATCGTCTCCGGCGAGGTCGTCCGCCACCCGGACACCATCGCCTCGGCGATCCGGATCGGCAACCCGGCCTCGTGGCAGTACGCCCTCGACGCCCGCGAGGAGACCGACGGCTACTTCGGCGCGATCACCGACGAGGGCATCCTCGCCGCACACCGGATCCTGTCGGCCGAGGTCGGCGTCTTCGTCGAGCCGGCGTCGGCCATCGGTGTCGCCGGGCTGCTCGAGCGCGCGGACGCCGGTGTCGTGCCGAAGGGGGCGAAGGTCGTCATCACGGTGACCGGTCACGGCCTGAAGGACCCGCAGTGGGCCCTCCGCACGGCGGACGGCGGCGAGGTCGCCCCGACGAGCGTCCCGGTGGACACGAAGTCGGTGGCGGAGGTCCTCGGACTGGTCGGCCCCGCGTGAGCACCGACCGCTCGTCCGGACCGGGGGAGGGCATGACCGCCCGCAGTGCTGTACCGGCCGGACGGGCGGTCCGCGTGCGCGTCCCGGCGACCTCGGCGAACCTCGGCCCCGGGTTCGACTCGCTCGGCCTCGCGCTCTCCGTGTACGACGAGGTCGTCGTGCGCGTCCGGCCGGAGCCCGGCGCGACGGTGACCGTCGAGGGCGTCGGCGCCGGCGAGGTCGCCACGGACGACACCAACCTGGTCGTCCAGGCGGTCCGTCGCGGGCTCGCACACGCCGGGGTGGAGCAGCCCGGGCTCGAACTGCACGCCGTGAACGCCATCGCGCACGGCCGCGGGATGGGTTCGTCCGCGGCGGCCATCGTCGCCGGCCTGATGGCGGCGCGCGGCCTGCTCGAGGGGATCGTCGACCTCGACGCCTCGACGCTCCTCACCCTGGCCACCGAGATGGAGGGGCACCCGGACAACGTCGCGCCGGCGCTCTTCGGTGGCCTCACCATCGCCTGGATGACGGCCGACGGGCCCGCCGTCAAGCGACTGCTCGTCCACCGCGGTGTGTCGCCCGTCGTGTTCGTCCCCGCCTCGACGCTGTCGACGAAGCTCGCCCGCTCACTGCAGCCCGCGAGCGTGCCGCACGAGGACGCCGCGTTCAACGTGTCCCGCTCGGCCCTCCTCGTCGCGGCGCTCATCCAGAGCCCCGAGCTCCTGCTCGCGGCGACCGAGGACCGGCTGCACCAGTCGTACCGCGCGAGCGCGATGCCGGAGACCGACGCCCTGATCGCCCTCCTCCGTCAGCACGGGCTCGCCGCGGTGGTGTCCGGCGCCGGACCGAGCCTGCTCGTGCTCGGCAGCGACCCGTCGCAGCGCCTGACGGCCGCCGACCTCGTGCAGCGACACGCGCAGGGGGACTGGCGGGCGCTCATGCTGGCCGTGGACCTCGGTGGTGCTACAGTGGTGCCGCACTCGGCGCTCGAAGCCGATCCCGCGTAGGCGCAAGGAATCATCCGCCCTGGACTGATCCGCTGCTGGCGCAGGGTCCGGTGCGCGGGGGCACTCTCTTTCAGAACACCGAATCCCGGTCCGTCGTCTGAACGACGGACGCAGCGCATCCCAGCGCCGTGACGGTGGAAACTCTCCGCGTTCTGCGGTCCGAAAGGAAACACCGACCTTGACGAACGTCAACGACTCCACCGCGGTGGAGATCCCCAGCGACCTGCGCGCACTCCGCCTGCCGGAGCTCCAGCGCATCGCATCCTCGCTCGGCATCACCGGGCTCTCGAAGCTCCGCAAGGGCGACCTCATCGCGGCGATCGAGGACAAGCGCCCGGCAGGCGACGAGGCAGCGGCCCCCGCGGCAGCCGAAGCGCCCGCCGCCACGGAGCAGCCGACGCTGGCCGCCCCGGCGACGTCGCCGGCTGCTGAGGACGCCTCCGCACAGCCGGTCGAGACGGCGCAGCCCGCCGCCGAGCAGCAGCCCGACGCCCAGCAGCACGACGCCCAGCAGCCCGGCACCGAGCAGGCCGAGCAGCCTGCGCGCGGCCGCCGGTCGCGCCGTGCCTCGTCGAGCGGCACCGTCACCGCGGAGCCGACGTCGGCCGCCGAGCACACCAACCACGGTCACACCGGTACCGAGGACCTGCTCGCGGGCCTCGACCAGGTCCGTGCCGAGAAGGACGCGGCCGAGGCGGCGCAGAACGGCCGTCGTCGCGGCCGTCGCGGCGGACAGGACGCGGCCCAGCAGGCGCCCGAGCAGCAGCAGGACGACGCGCAGCAGCAGGACGCCGGCCAGGAGGCCCGTGTCGCCTCCGCCGAGCAGCCCACCTCCGCCCCGGAGCAGGGCGACCAGGGCGACCAGTCCGACCAGCAGGGCGAGGGCGGCTCCCGCCGCGGTCGTCGCAGCCGGGGTCGCGGTCGTGGTCGCGGGCAGAACGCCGACGGCACCGAGCAGCAGAACGGTGACCAGCAGGGCGGGCAGCAGCAGGCTGCCCAGCAGAAGCAGAACGGCAAGCAGGACGACCAGCGCTCCGGCGACGCCAAGCAGGACGACCGCCAGCAGAACGGTCAGCAGAAGCAGAACGGTCAGCAGCAGAACGGCCAGCAGCAGCAGAACGGTCAGCAGCAGAACGGCCAGCAGCAGCAGAACGGCCAGCAGAAGCAGAACGGTCAGCAGCAGGACGAGGCCGAGACCGGTCGGGGCCGTCGTCAGCGCGACCGCAAGCGCGGTCGTGGTGGCCAGAACGACGAGTTCGAGCCGGAGATCACCGAGGACGACGTCCTCATCCCGATCGCGGGCATCCTCGACGTGCTCGACAACTACGCCTTCGTGCGCACCACCGGGTACCTGCCGGGCCCGAGCGACGTCTACGTCTCGCTCGGCCAGGTGAAGAAGTACCACCTGCGCAAGGGCGACGCGGTCGTCGGGTCGATCAAGCAGCCGCGGAACGACGAGCAGCAGGGCCGCCAGAAGTACAACGCCCTGGTCAAGGTCGACACCGT
The DNA here is from genome assembly GCF_903970945.1 of Curtobacterium sp. ME26. Classification (NCBI taxonomy): domain Bacteria; kingdom Bacillati; phylum Actinomycetota; class Actinomycetes; order Micrococcales; family Microbacteriaceae; genus Curtobacterium; species Curtobacterium sp. ME26. The sequence goes on along the minus strand of NZ_CAJCKG010000020.1, from coordinate 58,514 downwards.
GAACGGCCAGACCGCCGAGGAGGCCGCCGCGCGCGTCGACTTCCAGGACCTCACCCCGCTGTACCCGAACGAGCGCCTGCGCCTCGAGACCGAGCCGCAGAAGCTGTCGACCCGCATCATCGACCTCGTGTCGCCGATCGGCAAGGGCCAGCGTGGTCTCATCGTGTCGCCCCCCAAGGCCGGCAAGACCGTCGTGCTGCAGGCGATCGCGAACGCCATCGCGAAGAACAACCCCGAGGCGCACCTCATGGTCGTGCTCGTGGACGAGCGGCCCGAAGAGGTCACCGACATGCAGCGCTCGGTGAAGGGCGAGGTCATCGCCTCGACCTTCGACCGTCCGGCCGAGGACCACACGACGGTCGCGGAGCTCGCCATCGAGCGTGCGAAGCGCCTCGTCGAGCTCGGACACGACGTCGTCGTGCTCCTCGACTCGATCACCCGTCTGGGCCGCGCATACAACCTGGCGACCCCGGCCTCGGGCCGCGTGCTCTCCGGCGGCGTGGACTCGGCGGCGCTGTACCCGCCGAAGCGCTTCTTCGGCGCCGCGCGCAACATCGAGGACGGCGGCTCGCTGACCATCCTCGCCACCGCGCTCGTCGAGACCGGGTCGAAGATGGACGAGGTGATCTTCGAGGAGTTCAAGGGCACCGGCAACATGGAGCTCCGCCTCAACCGGCACCTCGCCGACAAGCGGATCTTCCCGGCCGTGGACATCAACGCCTCCGGTACCCGGCGCGAGGAGCAGCTGCTCTCCGCGGACGAGGTCGCGATCACCTGGCGCCTGCGCCGGGCACTCGCGGGGCTCGACCCGCAGCAGGCGCTCGACGTCGTCCTCCGCAACCTCAAGGAGACGCAGTCGAACGTCGAGTTCCTGGTCCAGATCCAGAAGTCGGTGCCGGCGACCAACGGTCACCACGGCAACGGCCACCAGGAGTAACGCGTGTTCGAGTCGGTGGCAGGGCTGCTGGCGGAACACGAGGACCTGACGCAGCAGCTGTCGGACCCCGCGCTCCACGCCGATGCGGCCCGCGCGAAGAAGGTGAACCGGCGGTACGCCGAGCTCAACCAGATCAAGGCCGCGTACGAGGCCTGGCAGGCGGCGGGGGACGACCTCGCCGCCGCCCAGGAGCTCGCCCGCGAGGACGAGGCGTTCGCGGACGAGGTCCCGGCACTCCAGGAGCAGCTGTCGGAGCGCCAGGAGCGTCTCCGTCGACTGCTCATCCCGCGGGACCCGGACGACGGCCGCGACGTCATCATGGAGATCAAGGGCGGTGAGGGCGGCGAGGAGTCCGCACTCTTCGCGGCCGACCTCCTGCGCATGTACTCGCACTACGCCGAGACGAAGGGCTGGAAGGTCGAGCTCCTCGAGCGGACCGAGAGCGACCTCGGCGGCTACAAGGACGTGCAGGTCGCGATCAAGTCGAACGCGACCGACCCGTCCCAGGGCGTCTGGGCGCACCTGAAGTACGAGGGCGGCGTGCACCGCGTGCAGCGCGTGCCGGCCACCGAGTCGCAGGGGCGCATCCACACCTCGACCACCGGCGTGCTGGTGTTCCCCGAGGTGGACGAGCCCGAGGAGGTCCAGATCAACCAGAACGACCTCAAGATCGACGTCTACCGGTCCTCCGGTCCGGGCGGGCAGTCGGTCAACACGACCGACTCCGCCGTGCGCATCACCCACCTGCCCACGGGCATCACGGTGGCGATGCAGAACGAGAAGTCGCAGCTGCAGAACCGCGAGGCCGGCATGCGCGTCCTCCGGGCCCGCATCCTCGCGCGGCAGCAGGAGGAGCTCGACGCCATCGCCTCGGACGCGCGCAAGTCGCAGATCCGCGGCATGGACCGTTCGGAGCGCATCCGCACGTACAACTTCCCGGAGAACCGGATCGCGGACCACCGCACCGGGTACAAGGCGTACGACCTGGACCGCGTGATGAACGGTGCGCTCGAGCCCGTCGTGCAGTCCGCCATCTCGGCGGACGAAGAGGCTCGGCTCGCCGCCATCGGCGACCAGGACGCCTGACTGCCGGCCTGGAGGCACGCATCACGTCCGACACGCCCGTCCCGGCCGCCGCGGATCGCCTGCTCGAACAGGCGACCGCGGCGCTCGTCGCGTCCGGCGTCCCGACCCCACGAGTGGACGCCGAGCTGCTGCTCGCGTGGGCGACGCACACCTCCCGGGGCGCGGTGCAGGCCCGGGCGATGACCGGGGGAGCGATCGCCCCGGAGCACGTCGAGCGCTTCCGCCATGCGGTCGCCCGACGCGTCACCCGTGAACCGCTCCAGCACATCACGGGGCAGGCGTACTTCCGCGCGCTGACCCTGGCGGTCGGACCGGGCGTCTTCGTGCCCCGGCCCGAGACCGAGGGCGTCGTGCAGTTCGGCATCGACGCGCTCCGCGCGACCGCGGTGCCGTCGCCCGTGGCCGTCGACCTCGGCTCCGGCAGCGGGGCGATCGCGATCGCGATGGACACCGAGGTGCCGAACGCCGTGGTGTACGCGGTCGAGCGGTCGCCCGAGGCACTGCCGTGGACGCGGCGCAACGTGGACGCCCACGGTGGGACCGTTCGACTCGTCGACGGCGACCTCGCGGACGCGCTGCCCGAGCTCGACGGCACGGTGTCGGTCGTCGTGTCGAACCCGCCGTACGTGCCGGACGACATGGTGCCCGTGGACCCGGAGGTCCGCGACCACGACCCGGCGCTCGCGCTGTACGGGGGAGCGGACGGCCTCGACGCCGTGCGGGCCCTCACCGAGACGGCCCGGCGGCTGCTCGTGCCGGGCGGCCTGCTCGTGATCGAGCACGCAGAGCAGCAGGGTGCCGGCGTGCGCGCGGTGCTGGCGCGCCGGGGGTTCCGGTCCCCGGAGACGCACGTCGACCTGACGGGACGCGACCGCACGACCACCGCGACCCGCTAGGCGGACGCTCGACGGGCCTCCCGTCCGGCCTGCCCGTGCCGCTCAGGCGGTGGTGACGCGCTCCTGGGCCGTGACGAAGGCACGCACCGCCCGGCGCAGGTCGGTGTGCTCCTCGACGAGGACCGCGTGGATGCCGACGCTCCTGGCCGCCTCGACGTTGACGGGCATGTCGTCGGCGAAGAACGCACGCTCGGCCGGCACGCCGTGGTGCGCGAGCGCCCGCTCGAACACCGCGGGCTCGGGCTTGCGCGCACCGAAGTTGCTCGTGGTGTCGAGGTGCTCGCCGAAGAGCGGGGGCAGCGACGGGGCCCAGCGACCGATCCACCGGCCGGCGAGCGGTCCGTTGTTCGTGAGCAGACCGACCCGACCGTGGTCGGCGGCGATGCGCACCGCTTCGATCCGCTCGGGCAGCTCCGTCATCGCGGCGCCGCGGATGCGGGCCCAGTCGGCCTCCGGCACCGCGCACCCCATCGCCTCGGTGAAGGCCGCGAGGTAGGCGTCGCCGTCGGGGAAGTGGCCCGCCTCCGCACGCGCCTCGTCGCCGCGGTCCCACCACCGACGCCGGATCTCCTCGAACGAGTGCCCGGTGTACTCGGCGAGGGCGGTCATCCGCACCCGCCAGTCGTAGCGGACGAGCACGTCGTCCATGTCGAAGAGGAACAGGAGTCGGGGCGCGGGCGTCTCGTTCACGATGCCACCCATTGTGGCGCACTATCATCGTCGAGTCATGGCCTCCCGATACGACTGCACCGACCCCGACGGGCTCCTGACCGGGATGCGGCTCGCTCGTGCCGCACTCGGACGGGGCGAGCTCGTCGTCGTCCCCACCGACACCGTCTACGGCGTCGCCGCGGACGCCTTCAGCGCGAGCGCCGTCCAGCGGCTGCTCGACGCGAAGGGCCGCACGCGGCAGTCGCCGCCGCCCGTGCTCATCCCGGGCCCGCCGACGCTCGAGGCGCTGGCGACGGACATCCCGCAGCAGGTCCGCGACCTCGTCGACGAGTTCTGGCCGGGCGGGCTGACCGTGATCCTGCGCGCCCAGCCGTCGCTCGACTGGGACCTGGGGGAGACCCGGGGCACGGTGGCGCTCCGGATGCCCGACTCGCGGATCGCGCTCGAACTCCTGCAGGAGGTCGGCCCGCTCGCGGTGTCGTCCGCCAACTCGACGGGCGACCCCGCGGCGATGGACGTCGACCAGGCCGAGGCCATGCTCGGCGACAGCGTGTCCGTCTACCTCGACGGCGGCCCGCTCCGACTCCACGACGGCCACGCGGCGTCCACCGGTTCCACGATCGTCGACGCCACCGGGCTGTCGACGGGCGGGAAGCTCCGCATCGTCCGGCACGGGGTGATCGCCGACGAGGACGTCGTCCGGGTCGTCGGAGCCGACCTCGTCACGTGAAGTACTACCTGCTCGCGGGGGCCATCGCGGCCGTCGTGAGCTTCGTGTGCAGCTGGGCGGTGTGGAAGCTCGGCCTGCGGTACGGCTGGTACCCGAAGGTCCGTGAGCGCGACGTGCACCGGACCCCGACGCCGCGGCTCGGCGGGATCGCGATGTACCTCGGCGTGATCGTCTCGTTGCTCGCGGCCTGGTTCCTCTTCCCCTCGATCGCCGGCACCGACTACTTCCGCCTGGTGTTCTCCGAACCGGGGCGGGTGCTGGCCGTGCTCGCCGGGGCGACGATCATCGTCGTCCTGGGGGTCGCGGACGACATCTGGGACCTCGACTGGATGACCAAGCTCGCCGGGCAGATCATCGCCGCGGGAATCCTCGCCTGGCAGGGCGTGGCGATCGTCTCGCTCCCGATCGGCAACACGCTGGGCGTCGGGTCGTCGTACATGAGCCTGATCTTCACCGTGCTCGCGGTGGTGCTCGTGATGAACGCGGTGAACTTCATCGACGGCCTCGACGGCCTGGTCGCCGGCGTCGCGATCATCGCGGGCGGGGTGTTCTTCCTCTACACGTTCTTCATCAACCGCGTCGTCGTGCAGACCGAGTTCTTCTTCAACCTGCCCTCCCTCCTGACGGCGGTGCTCGTCGGGGCGTGCTGCGGCTTCCTCGTCCTGAACTGGCACCCGGCGAAGCTCTTCATGGGCGACGCGGGAGCGCTGCTCGTCGGCTTCCTCATGGCCACGAGCGCGGTGTCGGTCACGGGCAACATCGACCCGGCCGTGATCCAGAGCCGCCAGGCGCTCCTGCCGGCGTTCATCCCGATCCTGCTGCCGTTCGCGATCCTCATCGTGCCGATCCTCGACTTCGGCCTCGCCGTCACCCGGCGCCTCAGTGCCGGCAAGTCGCCGTTCTCCGCGGACCGGAAGCACCTGCACCACCGGTTGCTCGACATGGGGCACTCGCACTTCCACGCGGTGCTCGTCTTCTACGCGTGGACCGCCACCGTCGCCGTCGGCTGCCTGCTGTTCCTCTTCGTCGAGTGGTACTGGGTCGTGACGGTCGTCGCCGTCGGGTTCACCGTCTGTGCCGTCGCGACCTTCGCCCCGCTCGGCCGCAAGCGCGCCGAGTTCGCCGCGCAGGCGGCCACCCGCTCGAACACCGTGGTCGACGCCAGCCTCGACCCCCTCGACCGCGCCGCCAACGACCGTACGATCCCTGGAGACCCCTCGTGACCGCACCGAACGCCCTCGACCACGTGCGGCCCGTGTTCCGCCGGATCCTCGTCTGGGCGGCCGTCCTGGCCGTCGCGCTGGCGGTCGTCGGGGGAGTCGTCGGGCTCGTCCTCGCGGGCACGCCCGGCCTCGCCGGCGGCCTGCTCGGCGCCGTCCTCAGCGTGGTGTTCCTCGGCCTGACCGCGGTGTCCGTGCTCGTGGCGCTCCGGGTGTCGAAGGGCCAGATGATCTCGGGCGCCTTCTTCGGCATCGTGATGGGCACCTGGCTGCTGAAGTTCGTGCTCTTCCTCGTGGTGCTCATCGCCCTGCGTGATCGCACGTGGGTCGACTTCCCGGTGCTCGCGGTCGTCATCATCGCCGGTGTCGTCGGGTCGCTCGTGATCGACGTCGTCGCGGTGGCGAAGGCCCGCATCCCGATCGGGGTCAGCCTGCCCGGCGACCCGGACCCGTCCGCGCCGAGCGGCTCCGGCGCCGCTGGGAACGACACCCCCCGGGCCTGAGAGCCCGAGAAGGCTCTCGCACCTGATAGGCTTCTGGTCGTCCGCGTCCGGAGCCTTGCTCGGGGCGGACGAGCCTCCACAACGTCCACCATCGCGTGCAACGTCTGCGCGCGCCGACACAGGAGACAGCGCTGCTATCCCACGCTCTTCCCCTGTCCCTCACCGCCGCGGGTAACGCCGTGGCGGCGGGGAGCAGCAAGGCCGCCGAATTCCATGGTCCGTCGATCAACGAGTTCTTCCCGGACCCGATCTTCTTCGCCGGGACCCCGATCGAGATGGACCGCATCGTCCTCATCCGCCTGTTCGCGGTGGCCGTGCTGCTCGTCTTCGCGTTCGTCGGGACGCGCGCGCTGAAGCTGGTCCCGAACCGCGGACAGGCCTTCATCGAGTACGCGTTCGACGTCGTCCGTCGCAACACCTTCGACAACCTGGGCGAGAAGGACGGCAAGCGCTTCCTGCCGCTCCTGGCGACGATCTTCTTCGGCGTCCTGTTCATGAACCTGACGGGTCTGATCCCGTTCATGAACATCGCCGGCACGAGCCGCATCGCCATGCCGTTGATCCTCGCGGTCGTCGCCTACGTCGCGTTCATCTACGCGGGCCTCCGCAAGCACCCGGGTACGTTCCTCCGGAACGCGCTCTTCCCGCCCGGTGTGCCGTGGTACCTCTACATCATCGTGACGCCGATCGAGCTGGTCTCGACCTTCGTGCTCCGTCCGGTGACGCTGACGCTGCGACTCCTCATGAACATGGTCGTCGGCCACCTCCTGCTGGTGCTGTTCTTCTCCGCCACCTGGTTCTTCTTCTTCGACGCCGACAGCCTCTTCAAGCTGTTCGGCATCGGGACCCTGGCGTTCGGCATCGCGTTCAGCTTCTTCGAGATCCTCGTCGCACTGCTCCAGGCGTACGTCTTCATGCTCCTGACCGCGGTGTACATCCAGCTCGCGCTGGCCGACGAGCACTGACCGACCCCTTCTGACCCCCATACGGCACGACATCCGTCGGGCCGCACTCGAAAGGAAAACACGTGGACGCAACGACCGTTCTCGCGGAGATCAACGGCAACATCGCGACGGTTGGCTACGGCCTCGCTGCGATCGGCCCGGCCATCGGCGTCGGCATCGTCGTCGGCAAGACGATCGAGTCCGTCGCTCGCCAGCCCGAGCTCCAGGGCCGTCTGACGACCCTCATGTACATCGGTATCGCCTTCACGGAGGCCCTGGCCTTCATCGGTATCGCGACGTACTTCATCTTCACCAACTAAGGCTTCTCGATGCAGACTGCACTCATCATCGCGGCGGAGGAGACCCACAATCCGCTGATCCCACCGGTGTACGACATCGTGTGGTCCGCGGTGGCCTTCGTCATCATCTTCCTCGTGATGTGGCGCGTCGTGACGCCGCGCATCACGAAGATGCTCGATGAGCGCACCGAGGCCATCGAGGGTGGCATCAAGAAGGCGGAGGCCGCTCAGGAGCAGGCCGCCGCTGCACTCGACGAGTACAACAAGCAGCTCGCCGACGCGCGTGCTGAGGCCTCGCGCATCCGTGAGCAGGCCCGTGCCGACGCGACCGCGATCGGCAACGAGGTCCGCGAGCAGGCGCAGGCCGATGCAGCACGCATCACCGCCAACGCCCAGGCGCAGATCGAGGCCGAGCGGCAGAGCGCGCTCCAGTCGCTGCGGAGCGAGGTGGGCACCCTCGCCCTCGACCTCGCCTCCGGTGTGATCGGCGAGTCCCTCCGGGACGACGCGAAGTCGGCTGCGGTCGTCGACCGCTTCATCGCCGACCTCGAGGCGTCCCAGGGCCAGCCGGCCGGGGAGCGCTGAGCATGCGGAGCGCCACGCGGTCCGCACTCTCGTCCACGCGGGCGGTCCTCGCTGACCTCGGCGGGTCGGTCGACCTCGCCACGGGCACCGAGATCCTCTCCGCCGGGCGTGCGATCGCCGGTTCCTCCCAGCTGCTCGGCCTGCTGGCGGACCCGACCGCGGACGTCGTCGGCAAGAAGGTCGTCATCGACCGCGTCTTCGCCGGCCAGTCCGAGGCGACGCGTGCGGTGCTGACCGCGGTGGCCGGCTCACGCTGGTCCTCGCCGTCGGACCTGCTCGCGGGTGTCGAGGACGCGGGCATCCGCGCCGTCGCCGGCACCGCGTCGTCGGAGACGTCGATCGAGGCTGAGCTGTTCTCCTTCGAGACCGCGGTCCGCTCGGACGCAGCCCTCGAACTGGCGCTGGGCACCAAGCTCGGCAGCCCGTCGGAGAAGGGTGCGCTCGTGCAGCGGCTCGTCGGCTCGAAGGTCTCGGCGCAGACCACCGCGATCCTGGAGCACCTCGTGCAGCAGCCCCGCGGCCGCCGCATCGGTGAGATCGTCCGCGACGCCTCGCGCATCGTGGCCGACCAGGCCGGCAAGCTCGTCGCCACGGTGACCACCGCGGCCCCGCTCTCGGACGGTCAGGCGGCTCGCGTCGCCCGCGGCATCAGCGAGCGGTACGGCAAGGACGTCAGCGTCAACCAGGTCGTCGACCCCGCGGTCGTCGGCGGGATGCGCGTGCAGGTCGGTGGCGACGTCATCGACGGCACGGTGTCCACGCGCCTGTCGGAGCTCCGGCTCCAGCTGGCCGGCTGAGCGTACCGTCGAAGCCGACCCCTCCAAGTCCACAACGGGAACTGTCCCTCACCGGGCAGCATCACCCTCTCGGAGCCGCAGGGCCCCGGAAACCTACAAGGAAAATCCCATGGCAGACATCACCATCAGCCCCGATGAGATCCGTGATGCCCTGAAGGACTTCGTCTCGAACTACGAGCCGACGAAGGCCTCCACGGCCGAGGTCGGGCACGTCACCGACGCGGGCGACGGCATCGCGCACGTCGAGGGCCTGCCCGGCGTCATGGCGAACGAGCTCATCCGCTTCGAGGACGGGACCCTCGGTCTCGCGCAGAACCTCGACGAGGACGAGATCGGCGCCATCGTGCTCGGCGAGTTCGGCGGCATCGAGGAGGGCCAGGAGGTCACCCGCACCGGCGAGGTCCTCTCGGCCCCCGTCGGCGACGGCTTCCTCGGTCGCGTGGTCGACCCGCTCGGCAACCCGATCGACGGTCTCGGCGAGATCCAGGCCGAGGGCCGTCGTGCCCTCGAGCTCCAGGCCCCGGGCGTCATGTCCCGCAAGTCGGTCCACGAGCCGCTGCAGACCGGCATCAAGGCCATCGACGCGATGATCCCCGTCGGCCGCGGTCAGCGTCAGCTGATCATCGGCGACCGCCAGACCGGCAAGACGGCCATCGCGATCGACACGATCATCAACCAGAAGGCCAACTGGGAGTCGGGCGACGAGGACAAGCAGGTCCGCTGCATCTACGTCGCCATCGGCCAGAAGGGCTCCACGATCGCCTCCGTCAAGGGCGCGCTCGAGGACGCCGGTGCGATGGAGTACACCACCATCGTCGCCGCCCCGGCCTCCGACCCGGCCGGCTTCAAGTACCTCGCCCCCTACACCGGTTCGGCCATCGGCCAGCACTGGATGTACGGCGGCAAGCACGTCCTCATCATCTTCGACGACCTGTCGAAGCAGGCCGAGGCCTACCGTGCGGTGTCGCTCCTCCTGCGTCGTCCGCCGGGCCGCGAGGCGTACCCGGGCGACGTCTTCTACCTGCACTCCCGTCTGCTGGAGCGTTGCGCGAAGCTGTCCGACGACCTCGGCGCCGGGTCGATGACGGGTCTGCCCATCATCGAGACCAAGGCGAACGACGTGTCGGCGTACATCCCGACCAACGTGATCTCGATCACCGACGGCCAGATCTTCCTGCAGTCGGACCTGTTCAACGCGAACCAGCGTCCGGCCGTCGACGTGGGCATCTCGGTGTCGCGCGTCGGTGGTGACGCTCAGGTCAAGTCGATCAAGAAGGTCTCCGGCACGCTCAAGCTCGAGCTGGCGCAGTACCGCTCGCTCGAGGCGTTCGCGATGTTCGCGTCCGACCTCGACCAGGCGTCGCGTCGTCAGCTGGACCGCGGTGCGCGCCTGACCGAGCTCCTCAAGCAGCCGCAGTACTCGCCGTACCCGGTCGAGGAGCAGGTCGTCTCGATCTGGGCCGGCACGAACGGCAAGCTCGACGAGGTGCCCGTCCCCGACGTGCTCCGCTTCGAGGCCGAGCTGCTCGAGCACCTGCGTCGCAACTCCGACGTCCTGACCACCCTGCGTGAGACGAACCAGCTCAGCGACGAGACCGTCGCCGCGATGGACCGTGAGATCGACGCCTTCACGAAGGGCTTCCAGACGAGCGACGGCAAGACGCTCGGCTCGGAGTCGTTCGACGCGGCCCAGGCCGAGGACGTCGACCAGGAGCAGATCGTCAAGGGTCGTCGCTAGATGGCGGCACAGGTCCGGGTCTACCGCCAGCGCATCAAGTCGGCGAAGACCACGAAGAAGGTCACCCGCGCGATGGAGCTGATCTCGGCGTCGCGGATCCAGAAGGCACAGGCGCGCATGGCCGCGTCCGGTCCGTACTCGCGGGCCGTGACGCGTGCCGTGTCGGCCGTGGCGACGTTCTCGAACGTCGACCACGTGCTGACCACCGAGCCCGAGTCGTCGACCCGTGCAGCCGTGGTGCTGTTCACCTCGGACCGCGGCCTGAACGGCGCGTTCAGCTCGAACGTCCTGAAGCAGGGCGAGGAGCTCGCCTCCCTGCTCCGCAGCGAGGGCAAGGACGTCGTGTTCTACCTCGTCGGTCGCAAGTCGGTCGGGTACTTCGCGTTCCGCGAGCGTCCCTCCGAGCGGCAGTGGATCGGCGGGACGGACCAGCCCGAGTTCTCGACGGCGAAGGAGATCGGCGACGCGGTCGTGTCGAAGTTCCTCCAGGACACGGCCGAGGGCGGCGTGGACGAGATCCACATCGTCTTCAACCGGTTCATCAGCCTGGCGACCCAGGAGCCGCAGGTCGTGCGCCTGCTCCCGCTCGAGGTCGTCGAGGGCGTGGAGGAGCCGTCGAACGGCGAGCCCCTGCCGCTCTACGAGTTCGAGCCCGACGCCGACGCCGTCCTCGACGCGCTGCTCCCGGTGTACATCGAGAGCCGCATCTTCAACGCCATGCTGCAGTCGGCCGCTTCCGAGCACGCCGCCCGGCAGAAGGCCATGAAGTCCGCCAGTGACAACGCCGACTCGCTCATCAGCGAGTTCACCCGTCTCGCGAACAACGCGCGTCAGGCCGAGATCACCCAGCAGATCTCCGAGATCGTCGGCGGCGCCGACGCCCTCTCGTCGAAGAAGAAGTAGTGGTCCGCGAAGCTCGCGGACAGAACCCCTCAGGAAGGCACCAGCCATGACCGACACCGCCACCACCGCGGTCGAGACGTCGTCGGCGCCCGGTGTCGGCCGGATCGCCCGTGTCACGGGTCCCGTCGTCGACATCGAGTTCCCGCACGACGCGATCCCGGAGATGTACAACCTCCTGTACACGACGATCACCATCGGTGACTCGTCGCAGGAGATCGGCCTCGAGGTCGCGCAGCACCTCGGCGACGACCTGATCCGCGCCATCTCGCTGAAGCCGACCGACGGCCTGGTCCGTGGTCAGGAGGTCCGTGACTCGGGCGCCCCGATCTCGGTCCCCGTCGGCGACGTCACCAAGGGCAAGGTCTTCGACGTGCTGGGCAACGTGCTCAACACCGACGAGAAGCTCGAGATCACCGAGCGTTGGCCGATCCACCGCAAGGCGCCGGCCTTCGACCAGCTCGAGTCGAAGACCACCATGTTCGAGACCGGCATCAAGTCGATCGACCTCCTCACCCCGTACGTGCAGGGTGGCAAGATCGGCCTCTTCGGTGGTGCGGGCGTCGGCAAGACCGTCCTCATCCAGGAGATGATCCAGCGCGTCGCGCAGGACCACGGCGGTGTCTCGGTGTTCGCCGGTGTCGGTGAGCGCACCCGTGAGGGCAACGACCTCATCGGCGAGATGGAGGAGGCGGGGGTCTTCGACAAGACGGCCCTCGTGTTCGGCCAGATGGACGAGCCGCCGGGAACGCGTCTCCGCGTGGCCCTGTCGGCGCTGACGATGGCGGAGTACTTCCGCGACGTCCAGAAGCAGGACGTGCTCCTCTTCATCGACAACATCTTCCGCTTCACGCAGGCCGGTTCCGAGGTCTCCACGCTGCTCGGTCGCATGCCGTCCGCGGTGGGCTACCAGCCGAACCTCGCCGACGAGATGGGTGTGCTCCAGGAGCGCATCACCTCCACGCGTGGTCACTCGATCACCTCGCTGCAGGCGATCTACGTGCCGGCCGACGACTACACCGACCCGGCTCCGGCGACCACGTTCGCGCACCTCGACGCCACGACCGAGCTCTCGCGTGAGATCGCGTCGCAGGGTCTGTACCCGGCCATCGACCCGCTGACCTCCACGTCGCGGATCATGGACCCCCGGTACCTGGGCGCCGACCACTACGAGACCGCGACGCGCGTCAAGCAGATCCTGCAGAAGAACAAGGAACTGCAGGAGATCATCGCGATCCTCGGTGTCGACGAGCTCTCCGAAGAGGACAAGATCACGGTGGAGCGCGCACGTCGCATCCAGCAGTTCCTCTCGCAGAACACGTACATGGCGAAGAAGTTCACGGGTGTCGAGGGTTCGACGGTCCCGCTCAAGGACACGATCGAGTCCTTCCGCGCGATCGCCGACGGCGAGTTCGACCACGTGGCGACGCAGGCCTTCTTCAACGTCGGTGGCATCAACGACGTCGAAGAGAAGTGGTCGCAGATCCAGAAGGAGAACCGCTGACATGGCGGCACTCACCGTGAGCGTCGTCTCGGCCGACCGTGAGGTCTGGTCGGGCGACGCCACCATGGTCGTCGCACGTACGACTGAGGGCCAGATCGGCATCCTCGCGGGGCACGAGCCGCTGCTCGCCACCCTCGCGCAGGGCCAGGTCCGCATCACACGGGCCGACGGCTCGACGGTGACGGCGGACGCCGAGGACGGCTTCCTGTCGGTCGAGCACGACACGGTCACGATCGTCGCGCGCCAGGCCGCGCTGGCGTCCTGACCGGACTGACCGTCCTCCTCCCGCCGTCCGAGACGAAGCGGGAGGGCGGGGACCCGGCACGCGCCCTCGACCTGGGTGCGCTGTCCTTCCCGGAACTGTCCGACGAGCGGGCCGCGGTGATCACCGCGGCCCGCTCCGTCAGTTCCGAGGAGTCGACCGCGCGGACGGCCCTGAAGCTCGGTCCGCGGTCGGTCGACGAGCGCCTCCGCAACCTCGAGCTCGACACCGCACCGACGATGCCCGCGATCGAGCGGTACACGGGCGTCCTGTACGACCCCCTCGACGCGACCGCCGCGGACGATCGGACGCGGGGGTGGTGGTCGGACCACGTCGTCGTGCAGTCGGCGATGTTCGGCCCGATCGCTGCCGGTGACGCGATCCCCGCGTACCGGTTGTCCCACGACTCCCGGCTCGGGGCCCTGCGGCTCGCCAAGCACTGGCCGGAGGCATCGACGCGTGCGATCGGCACCCGGGGCGACGGTCTCGTCCTCGACCTGCGGTCGGAGGGGTACCGAGCCCTCGGACCCGTGGCCGGGGCGCTGGCCCTGCGCGTGGTGAGCGTCGACGCCGGTGGACGTCGGAAGGCGCTCAACCACTGGAACAAGACCGCCAAGGGGCGCCTGGTGGCGCTGCTCGGCCGCACCGCGGCGGACGTCGACGACGTCGACGCGCTCGTCGCCTGGGCGCGCGCCCACGACGTGGTGCTGGAACGCACCGTGGACGGCTGGGACCTCGTCGCCGAGAGCTTGGAGCCTGTGCGGGCCTGATCCTGCACAGGACCGGCGCGCGTGGTCCCCTTCCACAGGTGGACGAGCGCAGCCGGCCGGGAGGCCCGTCCTCCGTCACGATCTCGTGCATGACCTCGACGAGACACGGACACTCCTCCACCCACGTGCGCTGGCCCCGCGAGATCGCGGCGGCGGTGACCCTCCGCGCGGCCTGCGCCGCGCTGGTCGCGCCCTCCACGGGCGGACCGGCCGGTCGGGACGAGCCGGTCGACCACGAGCTCGACCAGGAGCTCGACCGTCCGCGCGCGGTCGTGGTGACGACGGCGTGCGGCGCCCTCGCCACGCGCTTCGCCCTGGTCGGGTTCCTCGCGGCGTGCGACGACCCGGACCCGCGCACGGTCGTCCCCTTCGACCCGTTCCGCGATCCGACACCACCGGCGCTCGGCGGTGGTGGCCCGGTGCCCGATCGTGCGCGCCTGCGGGTGGCGGGCGCGCGCTGTGCCTCGGCCTGGCGGACGTGGCGTGCGGACGGCGCCGTCGGAGGCGACGTGGGGATCGGTGCAGCGGGCGCGCTCGCGCTCGGAGCGTGGTGCGCCTGGGCGGTCGGGTCCTCCGCCCGCGCCGAGGTCCGCGCACGGCACGCGCTCGACACCCGACCGGACGACCCCTTCGCCTGGCTGGTGCTCCGCGCCGTGCGGTCCGGACACGAGCCGGCGTGGTGGGGGAGCGCCACGGGGCGGACGGGATCGTCTACGGTGGACTGACCATGGTGGGTGAGCCGGCACGCGGGGACGACGACGACACGGTGCTGCGCGCGCACGCTCGGCAGGAGGGCGACGACCGGGCGGCCGCCGCGGTGGCGGACACGGTGCTGCGGCCGCGCCGGACCGACGTCGAGGCCCGCGCGGTCGACCAGGCCGGCACGGTGGACGACGACCCGCTCGGTGACACCGTGATCCGTCCTGCGGTCGGGGCCCGCCCGCCCGCCGTGCCGTCGCCCGTCGCGCCGTCGCTCGACGACACGGTCGTCCGTCCGCGTCGCGACGGCCATGCGTCGGCACCCCGGAGTGGCGACCGCGTCCCGGGCCCGGAGGCGCGGCTCGAGCCGGTGCACGCACCGGACGCCGACCCGTCCGTCGGGGTCCCCACGCGCCTCCCGTCCGGCCCCGTCGCGCCCCCGCGCGTGCCGTCGATCCGGGTCGGCGGTCGTGTCGTGCGCCTCGACCGCCCGGTCGTGGTGGGCCGGCGTCCCGCCGCGCCCCGCGTGGTGCACGGAGCCGGACCCGAGCTGGTGACGGTGCCGTCGCCGACCACCCAGGTCTCGTCCTCGCACCTGCTCGTGCACGCGGCCGGAGAGGCCGCCGTGGTCGACGACCTCCGGTCCACGAACGGCACCGTGGTGCGCCCGCCGGGGTCCGCGCCGTTCCGGATGGCGTCGGGTGCCTCGATCGTCGTCCTGACCGGTACGCTCGTCGAGATCGGTGACGGCAACGTCATCGAGGTCCTGTCGCCGCACCTCCGGGTCGGACCCGACGACGGCCTCCCACCGTTCCCGTCGGTCCCGTGAAGACCGAGCAACCGGCCCGTCCCCACCAGAGAGCGACCCACACACCGTGACCGAACTCGGCCGAGCAGCCACCGAGCACGCCATCGACGTCCCCGGTGCCGCGGGCGCCACCCTCACGCTGTCGTGGGGCGCCGCGACGGACGTCGGGCGGCGACGCGACCACAACGAGGACAGCTACCTGGTCGGGGCGCCGTTCTTCGTCGTCGCCGACGGCATGGGCGGGCACCTCGCGGGCGACCGCGCGAGCGACGCGGTGGTCAGGCGGCTCGACCAGGTCGTCGAGGGGGCGTTCACCTCGCGGCAGGCGATCCAGCGGGCCCTGCTGCTCGCCACCGCCGACATCGAACGTGCCGCCGGAGGCAACGCGCTCGGTGCGGGGACCACCGTGACGGGCGTGGCGCTCGTCGCCGCCCAGGGGCAGCCCGCCGCGCTCGTCTTCAACGTCGGCGACTCGCGGACCTACCGCATCGAGGGCGGTGTCCTCCGCCGCGTGACCGTGGACCACTCCGTCGTGCAGGAGATGGTGGACGCCGGGCTCCTGCGCGCCGAGGACGCCGAGCAGCACCCGGACAGCAACGTCATCACGCGGGCGGTGGGCTTCGGCGAGCCGCCGGAGCCGGACTGGTGGACGCTGCCGCTGCGTGCCGGCGACCGGTACCTGATCTGCTCCGACGGACTCACCAAGGAGCTCGGCGACGCGGGGATCGCACGGATCGCCGCCCGGGTGCCCGGAGCACAGGCACTGGCCGAGCGGCTCGTCGGCGACGCCGTCGTCGCCGGTGGACGCGACAACGTGACCGTGGTCGTCGTGCAGGTCGACGCGGCTCCCGAGGACACCGACGTCGAGGACACCCTGCCCCGTCACTGAGGGCCGGCGCGCCGTCCGTGCCCCCTGAAGTGGGGGATGGTCGCCCTCCACAGGGCGTCAGGCCCGCCCCGGGGCGTCGGACTCGCTTCGTAGAATGGCCTGGCCGCGACGATCGACACGGCCGACCACGGGCCGGGGAAGGGAAGGACACCCATGGCACGACGCCTGCCGTCCGACCCGCCCGTCATCGCCGGCTTCACCCCGGTGCACGTCCTCGGCTCCGGTGGGTTCGCCGACGTCTTCCTGTACGAGCAGGACATGCCCCGACGCCAGGTCGCGGTCAAGGTCCTGCTCGACGAGGTCGTGGACGACCGGGTGCGACAGATGTTCCAGGCCGAGGCGAACCTCATGGCGCGGCTGAGCACGCACCCCTCGATCCTCACCGTCTTCCAGGCCAGCATCGCCGCCGACGGACGCCCCTACCTCGTGATGGAGCTGTGCTCCTCGTCGCTCAGCGACCGCTACCGCCGTGAGCCGGTGCCCGTGTCCGAGGTCCTCGCGATCGGCATCCGGATCGGGGCCGCCCTCGAGACGGCGCACCGCGAGGGCGTCCTGCACCGCGACGTGAAGCCCTCGAACATCCTGCGGACCGCCTACGGCAACCCCGTGCTCTCCGACTTCGGCATCGCGGCGACCATCGGCAGCGCCGACCCCGACGAACCGGTCGGCATGTCGATCCCGTGGTCGGCGCCCGAGGTCCTCGGCGACGAGTCCCGCGGCACGATCCAGTCCGAGGTCTACTCGCTCGCCGCGACCGTCTACTCCCTCCTCGCGGGCCGCAGCCCCTTCGAGGTCCGTGGCGGCAAGAACGGTGCCGCCGACCTCATGGACCGCATCGAGCGCGGCGGCGTGCGCCCGACCGGGCGGGCGGACGTCCCGCCGTCGCTCGAGCGCCTGCTGGCGACGGCGATGTCGCGCAAGGTGTCGTTGCGTCCGGCGACCGTGATCGAGTTCGTCCGCGGTCTGCAGCAGGTCGAGGCCGAGCTCGGGATCCCGCAGACCGCCGCAGACGTCGCGGTCGAGGCGTGGGCCGTCACGACGCCGTCGACCGACGGTGACCGCACCGTCGTGCGGGAGCTGCAGGCGCCGTCGCGTGTCGGTGCTCGTCGACGGAACCGGCGGTCCCTGCAGGGCGGGTCGGACGTCGGCGTGCAGAGCGTGGGGACCGTGCACCGCACCGGGTCCGCGACACGGGTCCGCCGACGCAGCCGGTCGACGCTGCTGTGGGCCGGCTCCGCCGGTGTCGTCGTGGTCGCTGCCCTCGCGGTGGTCACCGTGCTCCTCGTCACGCGGATCGGCACCGGTTCGATCCCCGCCGTGACGGACGTCCGCGCCGCGGCGACGGCGGACTCGGTGTCCTTCAGCTGGCAGGACCCGGGACTCCGCTCGGGCGACACGTACGTGATCTCCTCGGACGGGGTGTCGAGCCAGCAGACCGGCACGACCTTCGTCGTCTCCGGCGAGTCCGGTGCCGAGGAGTGCATCACGGTCGCGGTGAACCGCGACGGCAAGACCGGCGCAGCGAGCGCCGAGCAGTGCGGCACGATCGGCGGCGCCGGGTGATCCGCGCGTTCCTGGCGAAGCACCGCTCGGCCGCCGTGTCCGTCGGGGCCTCCGTGCTCGTCGGTGCCGTCGTCGCGACCGCGGCCGTCGTGTCGACCGGCTACCACACGCAGCGCGTCGACCTCGGGGACGGCACCGTGTGGGTGCCGTCGGCGCAGTACGGCGCCGTGGGTCGGGCCAACACCGCCGTGCTCGAGCTCAACACCGCGGCGGAGTCGCCGAGCGACGACCTGTCCGTCCTGCAGCGCGGCGCCGACGTCTACAGCGTCGACGGCACCAAGGGGACCGTGTCGCGGGTCGACGTCGCGGCGGCCACGGTCGGCGACGCCGTCACGCTGCCGGCCGGTTCACCGCAGGTCTTCCTCGCCGGGGACACCGCCGTGGTGGGCAACGGGGACACCGGTGAGCTCTGGGCGACGCCGGCTGCCGACCTCGCCGACTTCGACGCCTCGACCCGGGCGGACCTGACCCTCGGCGCGGACGCCGTGTTCGACGCGTCCGACCGACACGTCGCCGTCTACTCACCGCGGACGGGCCGTGCGGCGCTCGTCGACGTCGGCGCGGACCTGACGGTCGACCGCCGGTGGGACGTCCGCTTCGACCGCGCCCACGAGTTCCAGGTCGCCTCCTTCGGCGACCACGTCGCCGTCCTCGACCGCACCTCGGGTCAGCTCGCCGTCGACGGGGACGTCGTCGACCTCGGTGACGCGATCGGTGGTGCCCCGGCCCTCCAGCACTCCTCGGACTCGTCGACGGACGTCGTGGTCGCGGGGTCCGCCGGGATGGTGCGCGTCTCGGCGTCCGGTACCGTCGACCGGACCGCGCTCGGGGTCTCCGGACGCCCGGCACGGCCCGCGGTCGTCGGCTCCTGCACCTACGCCGCCTGGGCCGGTGGGCAGGCGACCGACTCGTGCCAGGGCACCGGACTGCAGCGGCTCGCGCAGACCGCCGGCGCGGACGACCTGCAGATCGTGCACAACGGACGCACCGTCGTGGCGAACGACCCCCGCAGCGGCCGGTCCTGGGCGATCGACCGCAGCGGCCAGCTGATCGACAACTGGTCGGACCTGGTCGAGCAGGACGACCAGCAGCAGCAGGAGCGGGTGTCGGACGAAGACCCGCAGGTCGACAAGGACCAGAAGCCGCCCGTCGCGGTCGACGACGACCTCGGGGCGCGTCCCGGCCGGACCACGAGCCTGCCCGTGCTGCTGAACGACCACGACCCCAACGGCGACCCGCTCGTGATCAGCGAGGTCGGCAGCGTCGACGACGCGGTCGGCAGCGTGGCGATCGTCGGCGACGGCCAGCGGCTGCAGATCACCCTCGCGGCCGACGCGAAGGGCACGGTTTCGTTCCCGTACACGATCACGGACGGCAACGGCGGCTCGGACAGTGCCACGGTCCGGGTGACCGTCCGGCCGGACTCCGAGAACGAACCACCCCGACAGGTCCGCAGCACCTCGGCCGACGTCGTCCAGAACGGACACGTGGTCACCGACGTGCTCTCGGACTGGGTCGACCCCGACGGCGACCCGGTGTACCTCGAGTCCGCGTCGGCGGAGGGGGACCAGGTCTCCACGACGCCCGACGGCATGCTCGACTACCGCAACGCGAGCGGGAAGACCGGCGACCGGACCGCGCAGATCGTCGTGAGCGACGGGCGTGACCGCGGACGCGGGTCGGTCACGGTCCGTGTCGCGAAGGCGGGGAACGTCCCGCTGCTCGCGGACCCGTTCGCCGTGCAGGGCTACGCGGGCAAGGCGTTCACCGTCGACCCGCTCGAGCACGTCCGCGGCGGGAACGGGACCGTGACGCTCACGAGCGTGTCGTCGTCGTCCGGGCTGACCGTCACCCCGTCGTACGACGCCGGGACCTTCCGCGTCGAGGGCGCGGGACCCGGTGACCACCAGCTCGAGTACACCGTCACCGACGGCACGAAGACCGCGAGCGGCATCGCGCGCGTGACCGTGCTCGCACCGCCCGACGCGTCGACGCCGCCGATCACGACCCCCAAGACGGTGTTCGTGAACACGCTGTCGACCAAGGACACCGACGTCACCGCGACCGACACGGACCCGGCGGGCGGGGTGCTCATGGTGACCGCACTCGACGGGCTGCCCCGGGACGTCGGCGTCCAGGCGAGCATCCTCGACCAGCACGTCGTCCGGGTCGCGCTCACCGCGCCCCTCGACGGACCGGTCTCGTTCCGGTACACCGAGTCCAACGGGCTGGCCACCGCGACGGGCACGATCACGGTCGTCGAGATCCCGCGGCCGGACCGCATCCAACCGCCCGTCGCGCAGGCGGACTCCGCGACCGTCCGGGTCGGGGACGTCGCGGAGATCGACGTCCTCGCGAACGACTCGCAGCCCGAGGGCGAGCCCCTGACGCTGCAGCCCGAGCTCGTGCAGAACGTGCCGGGCGACGGTGGCCTGCTCTTCGTCGCCGGCGACCGGCTGCGGTACCTCGCGCCGGACACGCCGGGCAACCACACGGCCGTCTACCGCGTCTCCGGGCCGGACGGGCAGTACGCCGACGCGACCGTCTCGATCTCGGTCCGCGAGCGCGACGCCGCGACCAACAACCCGCCCGTGCCGGAGACCGTCACGGCACGCGTGGTCGCAGGCCAGTCGGTGCGGGTCACCGTGCCGCTGAACGGCATCGACCCCGACGGCGACTCGGTGCAGCTGGTGGGCGTGGCCGACAACCCGGACAAGGGGTCCGTGAGTGACGTCACGTCCGACGCGCTCACCTACGAGGCGGGGGACTACTCCGCGGGGACGGACGAGTTCACCTACACGGTCGTCGACGCCCTCGGGGCACGTGCGACCGGGACCGTCCGGGTCGGCATCAGTCCGCGCGCGGAGCAGGCGTCGGACCCGGTCGCGCAGGCCGACCACGTGACGATCCGACCCGGCGGCACGGTGACCGTGCGGGTCCTGCAGAACGACTCGGACCCGCAGGGCGGGCAGCTGACGGTGACGACCGCCGAGCCGACCGCCGCCGGGGTGACCGCGCGGGTGCTGCAGGGCACCCAGGTCCGCGTCACACCGCCGAAGTCCGCGACCGAGGGCGACTTCGCCGTGCTCTACACGGTGACGAACCCGAGCGGTGGGTCGAGCACGGCGTTCCTCACCGTGACCGTCGACCGCGACGCCCCGCCGCTCCGTCCGGAGGTCGAGGACACGACCCTCGACCTGCAGGACATCCTGCGCCGCCAGAGCGTGACCGTCGACGTGCTCCGCAACGTCTTCTTCGCCGAGGGCTCGACCTCGCGGCTCGTCGTCGGCGTCGTCGACGGGTACGGCGACACCGCCCGGGTGACGAACGACCGACGCATCACCGTGCAGCTCACCGACGCATCGCAGGTCATCCCGTTCTCGGTCGCGCGGTCGGACCACCCGGACGTCGTGTCGTACGGCTTCATCCACGTGCCCGGGTTCGACGACGCACTGCCGCAGGTCGACCGCAGCGCGGGTCCGGTGACGGTCCGGAGCGAGGCCACGGTCCGGATCCCGCTCGACCGGTACGTCGTCACCGCGAACGGCCGGACCGCCCAGCTCACCGACCGTGGCACGGTCAAGGCGACGCACGCCGACGGCAAGGACCTGGTGGTCGACCGGTCGACGCTGCAGTTCACGTCGTCGAAGCTCTACTACGGCAACGCGTCCATCTCGTTCGAGGTCACCGACGGCTCGGGTGCCAACGGAGGCAAGGGTCGCGTGGCGACGCTCGTGCTGCCCATCAAGGTGACCCCGCGCACCAACCAGCCGCCGTCGTTCTCGGGCTCGAACATCGACATGCAGCCCGGGGACTCCCGCACGATCGACCTCGCCAAGCTGACGGACTACCCGTACCCGGACGACCTCGGCGAGCTCCGCTACTCCGTCGTCAGCCGACCCGGTGCGGGCACCACCGCGACGATCCAGGGCCAGCAGCTCCGGATCAGCGTCGCCGACACCGCGTCGAAGGACACCACCGCGTCGATCGGCATCGGCGTCGCGGACGACGCCAACGCGGGACGCGCCGGTGTCGTGCAGGTGGGGATCGTCGGCTCGACCCGCCCGCTGGTGCAGCCCGGTGCGGACCGCGCGGTCGTCGAGCGCGGGAAGTCGTCCACGATCGACGTCCTGACCAACGACCAGCCGACGAACCCCTTCCCCGACGAGCGGCTCCGCGTCGTGGCGATCCGTGGTCTCTCCGGCGGCCTGCCCGCCGGGGTGAGCGTGTCGCCGAGCGCCGACCGGTCGCGCCTGCAGGTGTCCGTGTCCGACTCCGCCGCACCGGTCGACGCCCACCTGCAGTACCAGGTCGCCGACGCGACGGACGACGCCGCCCGGTACGTCTGGGGCGACGTGACGATCTCGGTCCAGGACGTCCCGGACGCGCCGGGAGCGCCGACCCGGACGGGCACGTTCCAGGGCGGCCAGGCGACCCTGACCTGGGCGACCCCGCAGTCGAACAACTCGCCGATCACGGGCTACCGGCTCCAGGGCACGGGCGGTGTGGCGAAGGACTGCGGCACCTCGACGGTGTGCACGGTGACCGGCCTCGACCCCGCGGCGTCGTACCGGTTCTCGGTCGTCGCGCAGAACGCCGTGGGAGACTCGGTACCGTCCGCGACCTCCGCGTCGATCAGCGCCGACTTCGTGCCGGCCCCGCCGAAGGGCCTGCGGGTCGAACCGAGCAGCACGACGCCGAACCAGCTCGACGTGTCCTGGAACGCGGTCGGAGCGCCGAGCGGCGGCTCCGCGGTGTCGAACTACGTCGTCTCCGTGCAGGGCCCCGGCCTCTCGACCACGCGGAACGCCGGCACGGCGACCAGCGTCTCGTTCACCGGTGCGCAGAGCGGTGCCGAGTACACGGTCCGGGTCTCGGCCCGGAACGCGGCCGATCGTGACGGCAGCCCGGTCCAGTGGAACGAGGCGTCGGCGACGGGGTCCGCCGTCGGCGCTCCGGCGACGCCGCAGTTGAGCGCCACCGGGCAGCCGGACGGGTCGGCGACCGCCGTGACGCTGCGCGCGTCGGAGTCCGACTGGGCCGGCGGGAGCGCGGGTTGGCGGATCGTGAAGTACGCGAGCTCGACGCCCGTCCCCTCCGGCTGCTCGACGGCGGGCGCCGAGCAGGTGTTCACCGGCGCGTCGGCGAGCGACCGCATCACCAGCCAGTACCGGTACGTCGCACTGGCCGACAACGGCCTGTTCTGCACGCCGTCGCAGCCCGCGAGCGTCCAGGGCTACCAGACCCCGACAGCACCCAGCGGGAGTGTCGACACCGTCCAGGACGGGGCCACCGCGCCGACCTGGGGTCTCCGTGCGACCGCGACCGCGACGTCACCGTTCCTGTACTACTCGGTGAACGGCGGGACCCCCGTGCGGTTCTCCGGCTCCGCGTCGATCGGCGCCGGCAGTGGCTACGGTCTCGAGACGTCGGTCGTCTTCACGTCCTGCGCCACCGATGGTGCCTACTGCGCGTCCGGCGAGGCGGTCCGCGCCACGGCCTACACGACCCGTGCGAGCATCGCCAGCGCCGTCGTGGGACAAGCGCCCGTGGTCAACGCTCCGGACAACAACGGACGGATCGCACCGGACGGCTACCAGGTGTCCTACTGCCGGACGATCCTCCTCCAGGTCTGCTCCGACACGAACCCGGACACCGGTGCTCCGTGGGCGACCACCGACGCCGTGCCCGACGGCTACACCTCGATCCGGGTCAAGGCCACCGTCAGGGGTTCCCAGGACCCGGTCGGCGCCGTCCGCGACGTCACGGGCCAGTCCGCCCCGTCCGACCCGGCCCCGGACCCGAGCCCGACCGACCCGCCCGCCGGTTAGTCGGCGGCCGGACCCGCAGCCCCACCCGCGCCCTTCGAGAACGAGGACCCTCCCGCATGAGCATGACCCCCGAGCAGGCCGCCTGGTTCGCCGACGTCGCCGGTCGCATCGTGACGAACGTCGAGCAGGTCCTCCTGGGCAAGACGTTCGTCATCCGACTGGCCGTCACGGCCATGCTGAGCGAGGGCCACCTGCTGCTCGAGGACGTCCCCGGCACGGGCAAGACGAGCCTCGCGCGCGCGATGGCGCAGAGCGTGCAGGGGAGCACCAACCGCATCCAGTTCACGCCGGACCTGCTGCCCGGGGACATCACGGGCATCAGCGTCTACGACCAGCGCACGCAGGAGTTCGACTTCCACCGCGGTCCGGTGTTCGCGAACATCGTGCTTGCCGACGAGATCAACCGGGCCAGCCCGAAGACCCAGTCGGCGCTGCTCGAGGCGATGGAGGAGTCCGCGGTCACCATCGACGGCACACGCCACACCCTGGCGGCACCGTTCATGGTCATCGCGACGCAGAACCCCGTCGAGCAGGCCGGCACGTACCGCCTGCCGGAGGCGCAGCTCGACCGGTTCCTGATGCGCACGTCGATCGGCTACCCCGACCACGCCGCCACGGTCCGACTCCTCGAGACCTCCGCGGCACCGTCCGCCGCGGTCCCGCTCGCGAGCGTCGTCCCCGCAGCGACGGTCACGGAGATGGCGGCACTCGCGCGGACCGTGCACGTCGACCCGACCATCGCCGACTACGTCGCCCGCCTGGTCGAGGCGACGCGTGGCGCGAGCGAGGTCCGCCTCGGTGTGAGCGTCCGCGGCGCGATGGGCCTGATCCGTGCTGCGCGCGTGCACGCGGCGGTGCTCGGCCGCCACTACGTGACCCCCGACGACGTCAAGGCACTGGCGGTGCCGGTGCTCGCACACCGCCTGGTGCTCGACGCGGAGGCGGAGTTCGACGGCGTCAGCGCGACCAGCGTCGTCTCCCAGCTCCTCGTCGAGACCCCGCCGCCCGCCGACCGAGCGGTGTCGTGACCGACCGCCGCCCCGCTGCCACCCGCTCGCGCCGAGACGCCACCCGCTCACGGCGCAGCTCCGCCGTGTCCGAGCGGACCGGCACGGTCGCCGGCCTGACGAACGTCCGCACCCGCCTGGTGGGGGACCGGGACGGGGTCGCCGCCGACGCGGTCGTCGGGGTCGCGAAGGCGTGGACCGCGGCCTGGAGGCTCGTCCGCCGCGGGTGGGCCGAGGTCTCGTCCGTCGTCACCGGCCTGGGCTGGACGGTCGCCGCCGTCACGCTCGTCGCCTTCGTCGCGGGCTACCGCTTCGGACTGCGCGAGGTCGTCGTGGTGGGCTTCGCCGGGACGGTCCTCGTCGTGGTGGCGGTGCTCGCGCTGCTCGGACGGTCCCGCCTGCTCATCCGCATGCGCCTGCCGCAGCACCGGGTGGCGGTGGGCGACGACGCGGGCGTCGTCGTCACGGCCGAGAACCCGGCGCGGCTGCCGTCGGTCCCGACCACGGTGGAGGTGCCCGTCGGCACCGGCCTGGTCGACGTGGCGATCCCCTCGATCGCGCCGAACGGCGTCTTCGAGCAGCAGGTGCCGGTCCCGACCGTGCGTCGCGGTGTGCTCGACGTCGGTCCGGTCACGGGCGTGCGGGCGGACCCGGTCGGCATCGTCCGGCGCGAGGTCGTCTGGACGGCGCGGGAACAGGTCATCGTCCACCCGCGCACCATCGCCATCCCGTCGACGAGCACCGGCTTGGTCCGCGACCTCGAGGGCCAGGCGACGACCGACCTGTCGCCGGCGGACATCGCGTTCCACGCGGTCCGCGAGTACCTGCCGGGCGACGACCCGCGCACGATCCACTGGAAGTCGACGGCGAAGTCGGGCGCGTTGATGGTGCGACAGTTCGAGGACACCCGGCGATCGCACCTGGTGGTTGCCCTCGCGACCGGCCGCGGCGAGTTCGCGGACGACGACGAGTTCGAGCTGGCGGTGAGCGCCGCGGCGTCGCTCGGCACCCGCGCCGTCCGGGACGGGCGCGAGGTGTCGGTCGTCGTGTCCGAACGGACCCCGGAGTACGCCAAGCGGCCGGTCTACGCCGTGCACCGCCTGCCCACCGTGACGCCCACCCGCCTGCTCGACGAGTTCGCCACGGTCGGCCTCTCCGACTCGTGCCTCCCCGTCGCCGAGGTCGCGCGGATCGTCGGCGCCGACACCGCCGGCATCTCGGTGGCGTTCCTCGTGGTCGGCTCCGAGGTCGGGCTCCCGGCGCTCCGGCTCGCCGCCACGCGCTTCCCCGTCGGGGTCGAGGTCGTCGCGGTGACCTGCGAGCCCGAGGCACAACCGCGCTTCCTCCGGGTCGCCGGGCTGACGGTCGTGACGATCGGCTACCTCGACGACCTCCGGCAGGCCCTCCACCGATCGGCAGCGGCGTGAGCGCGGCGACCGAGGACGCTCCGCGACTGCGGACGCGGCGGACCGACCGCCGGGGCGACCGCCGGGCCGAGCGTCGGCGCGGTGCCCTGCGCACCGCGGGGGGCACCCTCGCCACCTGGCTCGTGCTCGCGGTGGCGAGCACCGCCTGGTGGCCGGTCCACCGCGACGCCTCGATGGTGACGGCCGGCGTGACCGCGGTCCTCGCCGGGACGGCCCTCGCCCTCGCCGGCGCCCTCGCCCGCCTGCCCGCCGCGGTGGTCGGCGCGCTCACCGTCGCGGTGTTCGCGCTCACCGGCGTCCCGGCGGCGGTGCCGGACCGTGCCGTCGGGATCCTGCCCACCGGTGCCGGGCTCGTCGACCTGTTCGCCGGTGTGGCGCTCGACTGGAAGCGACTCGTGACGGTCAGCCTGCCGGTCGGGTCCTACGAGTCCCTGCTGGTGCCGTACTTCGTGACGACGCTCGTCGCCACGGTGGTCGGCGTGAGCGTGGCGACCCGTGCCTCCCGTCCGGAGCTCGCGAGCATCCCGGGACTGGTGCTGTTCGCGGCCGCGGTCGTGGTCGGACCCAGCCGACTGGACGTCGCCCTGGCGACGGCCGTCGTGCTCGGCGGCATCGCCCTGGTCTGGGCCCTCACCGCACGGCACGTGCGTCGCGCCGTCTCGGTGGCGACGACGGTCGGGGCGCGCGTGCCCGTGTGGCGGTCCGTGCTGCGACCCGCCCTCGTCGGGACGGGCACCATCGTGGCGGCCGCGGTCGTCGCGACGGGCCTCGGCCTGGTGGCTCCGCCGTCGGTGGGGCGGACGGTCGCGCGGACCGACGTGGTCAAGCCGTTCGACCCGCGTGACGAGCTCAGCCCGCTCAGCGCGTTCCGGTCCTACGAGGAGCCCGGCCAGGCGGACGCCGCCCATCTGCGGGTGACGGGCCTGCCGCAGGGTGGCTTCGTGCGGATCGCCACCCTCGACACGTACGACGGTGTGGTCTACCGCGTGGGGGGCGACGACGGAGCCTCCGCCTCGGGCACCTTCGAGCGCGTCCCGACCTCGGTCGACGTGCGCGGTGTCCGGGGCACCGACCTCGACGTCACTGTCGCCGTCGAGGGGTACCGCGGCGTGTGGCTGCCCACCGTCGGCGACCTCGAGACGGTGACCTTCCGCGGGTCGGACGCCGACCGGGACCGCGGCGCCTTCTCCTACAACCGCACCACCGGGACGGCCGTCGTGGTGGGTGGCGTCGACGCGGACACCCGGTACGACCTGCGGGCGGTGCTGCCGGACCAGCCGACCGACGACCAGCTCGCGTCGGCGCGTCCGGGCACGGCCACCGTGCCGAGCCCGACCGGTGTGCCGGACGCGGTGCGGGAGCGAGTCGAGGCGACGTCCGCCGACGGCGGCTCGGACGGTGCCAGGCTCGTCGCGGCGATCGAGTCGCTCAAGCGGACGGGCTACGTGAGCCACGGCGTCGGCGACGACCGGGCCAGCCGGTCGGGACACGGTGCCGACCGGATCGAGGAACTCCTCACCGCGCCGGTCATGATCGGCGACCAGGAGCAGTACGCCGTCGCCGCCGCGCTCATGGCACGGCAACTCGGGTTCCCGTCCCGGGTCGTGATGGGCTTCACCGCCGGCGGCGACTCGGGAGCCGCGACGTCCTCCGGCACCGGCACCGACGGGACGACCACGTTCCGCGGGTCGGACGTCACGGCGCGCGTCGAGGTGGACACCGAGCAGTGGGGGTGGGTGATGGTCGACCCGAACCCGGTCGTCCGCGACATCCCCGACGAGCAGGACCAGACGCCGCAGCCGGTCACGCGGCCGGAGACCGTCGTCCCACCGCCGCCCGTCGAGCAGCAGGACCAGGACCAGCACGCCCCGCCCCAGAGCGACCGGGACACGCCTCCCGTGCAGCCGCTCTGGTTGCAGATCCTCCTCGCCGCCCTGCCGTGGGTGCTCGCCACGCTCGGCTTCGTGGCACTCGTGCTCCTGCCGTTCGCCGTCGTCGTCCTCTGCAAGCGGCTGCGACGTCGTCGACGCCGACGGGGGCCCACACCACGAGCGCGGGTCGTCGGTGCGTGGGACGAGTACCGGGACGCACTGGTCGACCGCGGGCACGACGTCGTGATGGCGGCCACGAGGCGCGAGGCCGTCGCGGGCGCACCGGGGGAGGGCGGCATCGGGCTCGCGGCGCTGGCCGACCGGAGCGTCTTCGGGCCCGGTGAGGTCGAACCGGGGACCGCCGACCGCATGTGGTCGGCCACGGACGAGGCGATCACGAGCCTCCGAGCGGGGCGCACCCGACGCGAGCGCTGGCGTGCCGCGGTGTCCCTCCGGTCCCTGCGTCGCCCCGCGGTCCGTCGCCACGGCGCACGGGCAGCGGACCGGCTGCGCCCGGAGGCGCCGGAGGCCGGTGCCGGGCTCGGTGGGGACGGCCAGGATCGTCGCGGAGGTCGTGACTACGATGGTCCGAAGGCCGGCGAGCGTCGTGGACGGCCGAGTGAGGACAGAGGCGAACCGTGATCAGATGCGAGCACTGCGGATCGATGCTGCCGGACGGCGCGATCTTCTGCGGTGAGTGCGGGCGCTCGGTGACCGTCTCGGCGAACCGTCGGCCCGTCCAGGCCGCGCCCCTCGACGAGACCCCGCCGCCGCCCCTCCGCCAACCGGACCAGCACGGTCGGCACCCGGACCCGGCCACCGAGGCCTGGCTGCCCGAGGCCACCCTCGACCCGGCCACCCGTGCCTGGCTGACCGGCGAGGACCGGCAGCCAGCCTCCCGCCCCGACGACCGACCCGCGGCACCGCCCGCGCCGACCCCGACGCAGGGTGTCGCACCGGACGCGGAACCGCCGCTCGATCCGGCCGCGTACCCGGTCGCCGACGAGACCCTGCCGGCGGACGGCACCGTCGCTCGGACACACGCAGCACAGACGCCCGGAGCGGGGGCGACTGCGGCGGACGACACCGAGGCGGATGCGGACCGCGCGGGCGCTGACGACCGGGCTGCCGCTCCGGTCTGGGCGCCCGCCGCACCGCAGCCGCCCGCTCCGTCGCGCCCGTCGTGGTGGGTCGGTCGCGGCTCGGCGGCACCGGAGCCTCCCGTGGCCGAGGAGCCGCGGGACGACGACGGTCCGCAGCCCGGTGACACCGCCGTGGTCGAGCCGCTCGTCGAGCGTCGCGCCCCGACCCCGCTCGTCACCCCGAGCAGCGGACCGGCGACCTGCCCGGTCTGCGGACACACGCTCGAGCCCGACGACATCTTCTGCGCCGAGTGTGGCGCCGTCCGACCGACGGTCACCGCCGCCTTCACCGGCCCCGTCGTGCCGCTGCCGCTGGCCCGTCCCGACTGGGCCGCCGAGCACCTGCCCGTGGACGATGCCGAGCCGGAGTCCCGGTCGGAACCGGCGGACGGGTCCTCGGAACACGTGGACGTGTCGTCGGAAGTCGCGGACGCTCCCTCGGAGCCCGAGCACGCTGACACCTTCGACGAGGCACCTCCGAGCGACCTGCCCGAGCCCCGCACGGACGCGCCCGGACCGGACGCATCAGGATCGGCAGCGCCCGAGGACACCCCGAGGACGCCCCTCCGGACCCGTGGCGCGCACGCCGCGCCCGACGCGGTCCCGGGTGCACCGGTGACGGTGCCGCCCAATCCGGCCTCGCCGACCGTCCCGACCGCCTCCGTCTCGGTGCCGCCCCTCGACGGCGTCCCGCCCGTCCCCACCGCGGCGCCGCTGCCGCCGGTGCCCGGTGCGACCGGGCCGGTGCTGCCCTCCGCGGCCTCGGCGGCCGTGCCCTCGAGTGCGGACGACGGGTCCGATGCCGAGGACGTCGAGGAGACCCGCATCGTCGACCGGAACACGAGCACCGCACCGTTCGTGCTGCACTTCAGCACGGGGGAGCGCACCGCCGTGCAGGGGACCGGCCTGCTCGGGCGTCTTCCCCGCCCGCAGCCCGGCGAACGCTTCGATGAGCTCCTCACCGTGCACGACCCCGGGAAGTCGGTGTCGAAGACGCACCTCGAGCTCGGCCGCGACGGGGACGACCTGTGGGTCGCGGACCGGTTCTCGGGCAACGGCACGGTCGTCCGGCACATCGACGGCACGATCCGTCGCTGCGAGCCGGGCCGGCGGTACCGTGTCGAGCGTGGTGCCCGGGTGGACATCGGCGAGCAGTTCTTCCTCGTGCAGTGACGGTCGGCGGTTCCCCGCCGACCTGACCCTCCTGCACAGGAGGCCGACCCGCTCGCCCGCTCCCCAGCGAGCGTCCCGCCGTTCTCGGTAGCGGGGCGGAGGCGGTTCGCTCGGACCGTGTCCCTCGCCGTCGCCCGCTCGTGCCTCGTCGGTACCGCGGGTGCGCTCGTGCTCGTCGGCGTGGTCGCGGACCTGCCGGGCTCCGGCCGTGCGGCGCTCCTCGTGGCCGGCGGGTGGTGCGCCCTGCTGGACCTCCTCGTCGTCCGGTCCGACCGAAGGACGTCGACGGGTCCGCCGGTGGTGCTCGTCGACCCGGTCACGGCGCCGTCGGAGGGCAGCGGCGTCCGGGACCACGGCGGCTCGGTACCCGACCCCAACCCCGCACCCGGCCCCGGCATCCTGCTCGGCCGGCGTGACGACGGTCACCTGGTGCGTGTCGCCACCGACCCGACCGCCCCGTGCCACGTGGTGGTGGTGGGCACCGGCGCACTCGCCGAGGGCATGTTCACCGCGGTCCGCGCCCAGCTCGACGGCGGCGCGACCACCGGGAGCCCGCCCGACGACGTCGTCCGCGCCTCCGGTGCGGGGGTCCCCGGACCACCGAGCACCCCGCTGCCCCCGGGGACCGCCGTCGCGGTCCGGCTCGACGGCGGCGGCCGGCCGCGGACGACCGTCGTCCTCGTGCCCGGACTGCACCTGCTCCCGCGCCGCTGGGACCACCTCGTCGAGGTGACCCGCCACGGCTGTCGCACGCAGGACAACGACGACGGCGGCTCGACGACGATCGACCCCGTGCTGCCCCTGCTGGTCCCGGGGAGCACGACGCCGTGACGCCCGGCTCAGCCCAGACCGGCTCCGCGCAGACCGGCTCAGCGCAGACCGGCCCCCGGTCGGACCCGTCCGACGGGGACCCCACCGCCGAGCACCTGCTCGCTCGTCGCCGCCAGGACGTCCGCCACGCCCGCGGCGTCGAGCAGACCGTTGCGTTCGAGCAGCGTCAGCGCCGCGACGGTGCCGGCGCGCTGCGATCCGTCGAGCGTCTTCACCGCGACGGCCGCACCGCCCGGGAGGCCCATGACCATGACGCCCTCGGCGCCGAACTTCGCCAGGACCTGCAGTCGTTCGATGGTCACGGTGTTCGCCCGTCCGACGCCGTCGATGACCCACGGGTGGTCGAGCACCGCGTCGACGAGGGCCGCCGTGTCCGCGTCCCGTCGCGCGACGACCCCGGCGAAGCCGCGGGCGAGGCCGCGCAGGGTGAGAGGGAAGACCGGGGCGCCGCAGCCGTCGGTCCCGACGACGTCGACGGTCTCGCCCGTGTACTCCTCGACGGTCTCCCGGACGCGCTGCTGCAGCGGGTGCGCCATCTCGAGGTAGGTGGCCTCGTCCCAGCCGTTGACGCGGCAGGCGGCGAGCATGCCGGCGTGCTTCCCTGAGCAGTTCATCGCGAGGCGACGCGGGCCGGGCATCGTCCGCGCGGTCGCCCGGTCGAACGGCAGGTCGGGCGGGCACCCGAGGTCGGACTCCTCGTGGTCGAACGACTCGAGCATGTGCAGCGCGAGTGCCTGGTGCGCCGCGGTGCCGGCGTGGCTGGCGGTCGTCAGCACCAGTTCCTCGTCGCTGAACGTGGCACCGGCGCGGCGGATCGCGAGCGCCTGGAACGGCTTCATCGTCGAACGCGGGTAGATGCTCGCTCCGGCGTCGCCGACGACGTCGAGCACGGAGCCGTCCGACGCGACGACGACCCCGGCACCGACGTGCCGGCTCTCGTCGAAGCCGTTCCGGTCGAGCACCGCGAGCTCGACGGAGCCCTCGGCGGTGAGAGGATGGCGGTCTGTGCGGACGTCGGGGATCACCGTCATGCCGTCATCGTAGTGAGCGGGCACGCCGCGACGTCGCACGCACCGATCGCGGGACGGTCGGTGCTCGACCACCACGCACGAAGGAGCGCACCGTGACCGACCACTCCTACGAGGTCGCCGTCCGGTGGACCGGCGACCGGGGCACCGGGACGAGCGGCTACCGCGACTACGGCCGCGACCACACGATCTCCGCGGCGGGCAAGCAGGACGTCGCCGGGTCGGCCGACCCCACGTTCCGCGGTGACCGCGACCGCTGGAACCCGGAGGAGCTCGTCCTCGCCGCGCTCGCGCAGTGCCACATGATGAGCTACCTGTACGTCGCCGTGCAGCGGGGCTTCACGGTGGTCGACTACCAGGACTCGGCGTCGGCGTCGCTCGACGTGCACCGCGACGGCACGGGGGAGCTGACCGGTGCGACCCTGCGCCCGGTCGTCACGATCCTCGAGGCCGACCGCGTCGAGGACGCCGAGGCGGCGCACGCGGAGGCAGGTCGCCTCTGCTTCGTCGCGCGTTCCGTGGCGTTCCCCGTCCACCACACGCCCGTCACCAAGGTCCGTGCGGCAGGATAGGTCCCCGTGAAGCGTCTCCGTCTGCTCCCGATCGCCCTCGTCCCCGCCGTCGTGCTGGGACTCGCCGCCTGCTCCGGGAACGGCTCGGGTGACGCCTCGACCTCGCCCAGTGCGTCGTCGAGCGCCACCGCGACGCCCATCTCGTCGTGCCCCGAGCCGGGGTCCGCCTCGGACGGCATCAAGGTCAGCGGTGCCGCGGTGGGCGGTGACTCCGCCCCGGGTGTCGCGTTCGAGAAGGGGCTGAGCGCCTCGACGCCGCAGGCCACCACCGTGGTGAAGGGGTCGGGCAAGGCCCTGCGGGACGGCGAGTTCGCCCAGGTCTCCTACGTCGTCTACAAGGCGTCCGACGCCTCGAAGCTCGGCGCGGTCGGGTTCGACCAGGGCAACCCGCAGGTGCTCTCGGTCGGCGGGACCGGCTTCGGTGCCCTCCTCGCGTGCACGAAGGTCGGTGAGCGGGTGGCGGTCGTCGGCCAGTCGGCGGCCCTCGGCTTCAACACCGGCGGTGACATCGTCGTCGTCGCCGACGTCGTCGCGCAGACCCCGACGAAGGCGACCGGCGCACCGCAGCCCCAGGACCCGGCGCTGCCGACGGTCGAGGACAAGGCCGACGGCGAGCCCGAGATCACGATCCCGTCGGGTGCGAAGGCCCCGTCGAAGACCGAGGTCGAGGTCCTCAAGCAGGGCACGGGCGACACCATCGCGAACGGCGACACCGCCCTGGTGCAGTACAAGGGCGTGCAGCTCGACGGCGGCAAGGAGTTCGACTCCTCGTGGTCGAAGGGCGCCCCGACCACGTTCACCGTCTCCGAGGGCTCGCTCATCAAGGGCTTCGTCACCGGACTCGTCGGGCAGAAGGTCGGCTCGCAGGTCCTCATCGTGACCACGCCGGAGGACGCCTACGGGTCGAACCCGCCCGAGGGCTCCGGCATCCCGAAGGACGCCTCGCTGGTCTTCGTCGTCGACATCCTCGCCAAGGGCTGACCGTGACGGACGGCGCCGGGCCGGGACCCACCGCGCAGCAGACCCCGGCACGGCGCCGCATCGTCGTCCTCGGCAGCACCGGGTCGATCGGCACGCAGGCCCTCGACGTCGTCGCCCGCAACCCCGACCGGTTCGAGGTCGTCGGGCTGACCGCCGGCTCGAACCGGGACCTCGTCGCCGAGCAGGCCGCACGCTTCGGTGTCCGCGACACCGCGTTCGGCGCCGCGGACGCCGAGCGCCTCGTCCGCGGCGTCGCGGCGGACGTGGTCCTCAACGGCATCACCGGCTCGGTCGGGCTCGGACCGACCCTCGCGGCCCTCGAGACCGGCGCGACCCTCGCCCTCGCCAACAAGGAGAGCCTGATCGTCGGCGGCCCGCTGGTGCAGCGGGCGGCCGCCCCCGGGCAGATCGTGCCGGTGGACAGCGAGCACTCCGCGATCGCGCAGGCGCTCCGGTCCGGCGCGGACGCGGAGGTCCGACGGCTCGTCCTCACGGCGAGCGGCGGTCCGTTCCGCGGTCGCTCCCGGCAGGACCTGCGGGACGTCACCCCGGCCCAGGCACTGGCGCACCCGACTTGGGACATGGGCCTGGTCGTCACGACGAACTCGGCGACCCTCGTCAACAAGGGCCTCGAGGTGATCGAGGCCCACCTCCTCTTCGGTGTGCCGTACGACCGCATCGACGTGACCGTGCACGCGCAGTCGATCGTCCACTCGATGGTCGAGTTCGTCGACGGTTCGACGATCGCGCAGGCGTCACCCCCGGACATGCGACTCCCGATCGCCCTCGGGCTCGCCTGGCCGAACCGGGTGCCCGGCGTCGGGGTCCCGCTCGACTGGACGCGTGCGAGCACGTGGACCTTCGAGCCGCTCGACGCCGAGGCGTTCGGCGCCGTCGACCTCGCCAAGCACGTCGGGGTCCTCGGCGGCACCTTCCCGGCGGTGTTCAACGCCGCGAACGAGCAGGCCGTCGCCGCGTTCCACGCGGGCGCGATCGGGTTCCTCGACATCGTCGACACCGTCCGCCGCGTGGTCGACGAGCACACCGCGGGGGAGCCGTCGCTCGACGGCGTCCTCGCCGCCGAGCGCTGGGCGCGCGCCGCCGCGGACCGCCTGCTGGCCCGCTGACGCGACCAGGGGCGCGGGCAGGGTCGCGACCCCGCCACGCGGTCTGGTGACGGACGCGCCCGCGGTGATCCGTGCCTCCCGGGGGTCGGGAGGCACGGCAGACCTCTCAGGGCGCGCTCGGCTCCGTCATGGGCAGGGTCCCGTACCCTGCTGCGGTGACCGTCGAATCCGTGCTCCTCTTCGTCCTCGGCGTGGTCGTCTTCATCGTCGGCCTGCTGGTCTCGATCGGACTCCACGAGCTGGGGCACCTGTCGTTCGCGAAGCTCTTCAACGTCAAGGTGACGCAGTACTCGCTCGGCTTCGGCAAGGCGATCTGGTCGTTCCGACGGGGCGAGACCGAGTACGGCATCCGTCCGATCCTGCTCGGCGGGTACATCTCGATGGTCGGCATGCTCAAGCCCCGCGCGTCGGGCCGCCCGAGCGCGATCACGAACACCGGGATGTACGGGGCGTTCGTGCAGGACGCCCGCCAGGCGAGTGCCGAGCAGATCGCGGACTCCGGCGGGGACGACTCCCGGGCGTTCTACCGGCTCACCCCGTGGAAGCGCATCATCGTGATGGTCGCGGGTCCGGCGATGAACCTGGTGATCGGCATCGTGCTCTTCGGGGTCCTGCTGTGCGGCTTCGGCGCCCCGACCACGACCTTCACGTCGAGCGTGGACTGCGTCCTGCCGACGAGCAGCTCGACGGCCTGCGCACCCGGTGACGCCGAGTCGCCCGCGAAGCAGGCGGGCATCCGCGACGGCGACGTCGTGGTCGCGGTCGACGGGCGACAGGACCCGACGATCGCCGAGGTCTCCCGGGTGTTCCAGCGGTCGGCGGGCGAGGCCGTGACGGTCGTGGTCGAACGCGACGGCGTCCGGCGGACGCTCGAGGTCACCCCGCAGCTCGCCACGCGCGACGTCGTCACGGAGCAGGGCACGGCGGCGAAGAACGCCGACGGCACGACGAAGACCCAGCGGGTCGGCGTCGTGGGCGTGAGCATCGGGCAGTCGCTGGTGCGGCAGTCGCCCGCGGCCGTCCTGCCGGCGACCGGCGCGCAGATCGCGGCGTCGGCGCACCTGATCATCGACCTGCCGCAGCGCCTGGTCGCCGTGTGGAACGCCGCGTTCGGCGCGCAGGAGCGGTCGCAGGACAGCCCCGTGTCGGTGGTCGGTGTCGGACGCGCGATCGGGGAGGTCTCGTCGATGAGCGGGGTGCCCGTGGTCGACAAGGCGTACACGATCCTCGGCCTGCTGGCGTCGCTGAACATCGGCCTGTTCGTGCTCAACATGGTGCCGCTGCTGCCGCTCGACGGCGGCCACATCGCCGGTGCGCTCTGGGAGGCCGTGAAGCGACGCGCCTACGTGCTGGTCGGCAAGCCGGACCCGGGCGCGATCGACCTGGCGAAGTCGATGCCCCTGACGATGGTCGTCGTCGTGCTGCTGGCCGGCATGAGCGCGCTCCTGATCTACGCCGACATCGTGCGACCGGTGAACCTGTTCGGGTAGCACTACGCTCGGCGCATGACCACAGCGCCCGACGTCCGCACCGTGGAGCGGCAGGGGACCGACGTCATCGCCGAGTCCGACCGCAAGGGCACACCGAGGGGCCTGTTCTGGCCGTGGTTCGCCGCGAACGTGTCCGTGCTCGGCCTGAGCTACGGCTCGTTCGTGCTCGGCTTCGGCACCTCGCTCCTGCAGGCCACCGTCGTGTCGGTCGTCGGGGTGGCGTTCTCGTTCCTGCTCTGCGGGATCGTGGCGATCGCCGGCAAGCGGGGCTCGGCGCCGACGATGGTGCTGAGCCGCGCGGCGTTCGGGGTCCGCGGCAACCGGCTGCCGTCCTTCCTCAGCTGGGTCCTCACCGTCGGGTGGGAGACGGCGCTCGCGTCGCTCGCCGTGCTGGCGACGTCGACGGTCTTCCGTGAGCTCGGCTGGGACGACGGCGTCGTGACGAAGCTCGTGGCGCTGCTGGTCGTGGCCGCGCTCGTCGTCGGTGCGGGCATCGCCGGCTTCGACGTCATCATGCGCCTGCAGACGGTCATCACCGTCGTCACCGCGGTGCTGACGGTCGTGTACGTCGTGCTCGCCGTGCCGTCGATCGACCCCGGTGCCCTCGGGGCGCTGCCGGCCGGCAGCACGCAGAACGTCGTCGGCGCGCTCGTCCTCGTGATGACCGGGTTCGGCCTCGGCTGGGTGAACGCCGCCGCGGACTACTCCCGGTACCTCCCGCGGTCGTCGTCGACGGGCGGGGTGGTCTGGTGGACGACGTTCGGCGGAGCGCTCGCCCCGGCCGTGCTCGTCGTCGTCGGGGTCCTGCTGGCCGGGTCGTCGAAGGACCTGGACGCCGCGATCCGCATCGACCCCATCGGCGCCCTCACCACGATCCTGCCGGTGTGGTTCCTGATCCCCTTCGCCCTCGTCGCGATCCTCGGGCTCGTCGGCGGAGCGGTGCTCGACATCTACTCGTCCGGCCTCGCGCTGCTGAGCGCGGGCGTGCGCATCCCGCGACCGGTCGCCGCTGGGGTGGACGGGGTGTTCATGGTCGCCGGCGCCGTGTACGTCGTGTTCTTCGCGCCGACGTTCATCGCACCGTTCCAGGCGTTCCTCATCACGCTGGGCGTGCCGGTCGCCGCGTGGGCCGGGGTGTTCGTCGCCGACGTGCTGCTGCGGCGGCGTGCCTACGCCGAGTCCGAGCTCGAGGACCGCCGAGGCCGCTACGGCGACGTCCGCTGGGCCGCGATCGCGCTCGTCCTGGTCGGCACCGCGCTGGGCTGGGGGCTCGTGACGAACACCTCGGGCGTCCCGGCGTGGCTGAACTGGCAGGGGTACCTGCTCGGACCGTTCGGCCTCGGCGGCCGCACGGGTGACTGGGCCTACGCGAACCTCGGTGTCCTCGTGGCGCTCGTCGTCGGCTTCGTCGGCACGGTGCTCGGCGCACGCGGCTCCGTGCGCCGCCAGGAGGCGGGCGCGTGACCGTGACGGTGCCCGCGGAGGCCTGGCTCGTCGCGATCGACCTGCAGCGCGTCTTCTCCGGCGACAGCCCCTGGGCGGCACCGCGGTACGACGACGCGGCGGCCGGCACCGCGCGGCTGCTGCCCCGGTTCGTCGGGCGGACGGTGCTCACCCGCTTCGTCGCACCCGAGCGGCCGCAGGGCGCCTGGGCGCCGTACTACCGTGACTGGCCGTTCGCGCTCGTGCCCGACGCGGACCCGCTGTACGCGCTGACCGAGCCGTTCGCCGCGCACCGGGACGTCCCCGTCGTGACGGAACCGACGTTCGGCAAGTGGGGGACGAGCCTCCGGGCCGTCGTGGGCGACCACCCGCACCTCGTGCTCACCGGGGTCTCCACGGACTGCTGCGTGCTCAGCACGGCGCTGGCCGCGGCCGACGCCGGAGCGACCGTGACGGTCGTCGCCGACGCGTGCGCCGGCGCGAGCGACGTCGACCACGAACGGGCCCTGGCAGCGATGCGCCTGTACGCCCCGCTGATCACCGTCGTCGACCGCGGCGCCGACCTGGTCACCAGCACCGGGTGAGGTCACCGGCACGGCGTAGAGTGACGCCCGTGCCAGCAGTGAACCTCGGTCTGCCGAAAGTCCCCGCAACCCTGAGCCCGCGCCGGAAGTCGCGGCAGATCCGGGTCGGGAAGGTCCTCGTGGGCGGCGACGCCCCGGTCTCCGTGCAGTCGATGACGACGACGCCGACGACGAACATCAACGCGACACTGCAGCAGATCGCCGAGCTCACGGCGTCCGGCTGTGACATCGTCCGCGTCGCGGTCCCCAGCCAGGACGACGCGGACGCGCTGCCGATCATCGCGAAGAAGTCGCAGATCCCGGTCATCGCCGACATCCACTTCCAGCCGAAGTACGTCTTCCAGGCGATCGACGCCGGGTGCGCGGCGGTCCGGGTCAACCCGGGCAACATCCGCAAGTTCGACGACCAGGTCGGCGCCATCGCCCGCGCCGCGAAGGACGCCGGCGTGAGCCTGCGCATCGGGGTCAACGCCGGATCCCTCGAGCCGAGCCTGCTGCAGAAGTACGGCAAGGCGACGCCGGAGGCACTCGTCGAGTCCGCGGTCTGGGAGGCGAGCCTGTTCGAGGAGCACGACTTCCACGACTTCAAGATCTCGGTCAAGCACAACGACCCGATCGTCATGGTGCAGGCCTACCGCCAGCTCGCCGCGGCGGGGGACTGGCCGCTGCACCTCGGCGTCACCGAGGCCGGCCCCGAGTTCCAGGGCACGATCAAGAGCGCCACGGCGTTCGGCATCCTGCTCGCCGAGGGCATCGGCGACACCATCCGCGTCTCGCTCTCCGCCCCGCCCGCGCAGGAGGTGAAGGTCGGCCTGCAGATCCTGCAGTCGCTCAACCTCCGCGAGCGCAAGCTCGAGATCGTCTCCTGCCCGAGCTGCGGCCGTGCACAGGTCGACGTCTACCAGCTCGCGAACGACGTGACGAAGGGGCTCGAGGGCATGACCGTGCCCCTCCGGGTCGCCGTCATGGGCTGCGTCGTGAACGGCCCGGGAGAGGCCCGCGAGGCCGACCTCGGCGTCGCCTCCGGCAACGGCAAGGGGCAGATCTTCGTCAAGGGCGAGGTCGTCAAGACCGTCCCCGAGCACGAGATCGTCCGGACCCTGATCGCCGAGGCGAACCGGATCGCGGACGAGATGGGTCCGGACGCCGCGCCGGGCACGCCGCAGGTGGTCACCACGGCCTAGGGTCGACCCCCTTCCGGACGGGAGGCACGTGGCTGCCCCGCCACGTGCCTCCCGTCCGTCGTCGTCCCGCGACCACCGCCGCTAGGCTTGCGTCCGTGGTCACACGGCTCTCCCATCTGTTCCTCCGCACGCTCCGCGACGACCCCTCCGACGCCGAGGTGACGAGCCACAAGCTGCTCGTCCGCGCCGGCTACGTCCGTCGCCAGTCGCCGGGCATCTTCGCGTGGCTGCCGCTCGGCCTCCGGGTCCGCCACAAGATCGAGGACATCATCCGCGAGGAGATGGTCGCGGCCGGCGCGCAGGAGGTCCTGCTGCCCGCACTCCTGCCCCGCGAGCCCTACGAGGCGACGAACCGGTGGACCGAGTACGGCGACGGCATGTTCCGCCTGCAGGACCGCAAGGGGTCCGACTACCTGCTCGCGCCGACGCACGAGGAGATGTTCGCGCTCCTCGTGAAGGACCTGTACGGCTCGTACAAGGACCTGCCCGTCACGCTCTTCCAGATCCAGGACAAGTACCGCGACGAGGCCCGGCCCCGCGCCGGACTCCTGCGCGGCCGCGAGTTCACCATGAAGGACGCGTACTCGTTCGACCTCACCGACGAGGGGCTCGAGCGCAGCTACCAGGTGATGCGCGACGCCTACGAGCGGATCTTCGCCCGCCTGGGCCTCGAGTACGTCATGGTCAAGGCCGACGCCGGCGCGATGGGCGGCTCGAAGTCCGAGGAGTTCCTGCACCCGATCGGTGTCGGCGAGGACACCTTCGTCCGCAGTGCCGGCGGCTACGCGGCCAACGTCGAGGCGTACGTCACGCCGGTGCCGGACGCGCTGCCGATCGACGGCCAGCCGGAGCCCGTGACGCTGCCGTCCGCGGACACCCCCACGATCGACACGCTCGTCGCGCACGCCAACGCGGTCGCGCCGCGCGACGGCGCCCCGTGGACCGCCGCCGACACCCTGAAGAACGTCGTGCTCGCGCTGACGCACCTCGACGGCACCCGCGAGGTCGTCGTCGTCGGGCTCCCCGGCGACCGCGAGGTCGACCTCAAGCGCGCCGAGGTGGCGTTCGCCCCGGCCGAGGTCGAGGCCGCCGGCGACGACGACTTCAAGCGGCACCCGGGCGTCTTCGTCAAGGGCTACATCGGCCCGCAGGTCCTGGGTGC
Source organism: Curtobacterium sp. ME26 (assembly GCF_903970945.1). Lineage (NCBI taxonomy): Bacteria > Bacillati > Actinomycetota > Actinomycetes > Micrococcales > Microbacteriaceae > Curtobacterium > Curtobacterium sp. ME26. The sequence continues at coordinate 17,859 of NZ_CAJCKG010000020.1, read as the reverse complement.
CGACAGCGACTCGGGCATCCGGTACCTCGTCGACCCCCGCGTCGTGGAGGGCACGGCGTGGGTCACCGGTGCGAACGAGCGCGGCGTGCACGTCTCCGGGCTCGTGATGGGCCGTGACTTCACCGCCGACGGCGTCGCCGAGGTCTCCGACGTCCGCGCGGGCGACCCCGCGCCCGACGGCTCCGGCCCGCTCGAGACCGCCCGCGGCATGGAGATCGGGCACGTGTTCCAGCTCGGCCGCAAGTACGCCGAGGCGCTCGACCTCAAGGTGCAGGACGAGAACGGCAAGCTCGCGACCGTCACGATGGGCTCGTACGGCATCGGCGTGACGCGCATCCTCGCGATCCTCGCCGAGGCGCACAACGACGAGAAGGGCCTCGCCTGGCCCAAGGAGGTCGCCCCGTTCGACGTCCACGTCGTCGCGACCGGCAAGGACCAGGTCGCCTACGACCTCGCCACGACGCTCATCGACACCCTCGAGGGCGAGCGGTACGACGTCGTGTACGACGACCGTCCGAAGGTCTCGCCGGGCGTGAAGCTCCGCGACGCCGAGCTGCTCGGCGTCCCCGTGGTCGTCGTGGCCGGGCGCAACGCCGCCGACGGCGTCGTCGAGCTGTGGGACCGTCGCTCGGGCGAGCGGCGCGACGTACCGGTCGCCGAACTGCTCGAGGCGGTCCGCGCGATCTGATCGCGACCCCCTGACGGACTGGAGGCGCGGCGCCAGCTGGCACCGCGCCTCCCGTCCGTCTCGTGGTTCTGGGGTACGCTTGTGGCCGACTTCTGCGCAGTTCCACCCGCAGGAGCGACTCAGCTGAATAACGGAGGCACCTCGGTGAAGATCGATCTCGCAGTCCTGCGACTCATGGAGCGTGAACGGGAGATCCCGTTCGACGAACTCGTCCGGATCATCGAACAGGCCATCCTGACGGCGTACCAGAAGCACCGCACCGAGAACGACGAGCACGTCGACCCGCAGGCGCGCGTCGAGCTCGACCGCAAGTCCGGCGAGGTCTCGGTGTACGTGCCCGAGCGCGACGAGGACGACAACGTCGTCGGCGAGGCCGTCGACCAGCCGAGCGACTTCGGCCGCATCGCCGCCTTCGCCGCCAAGCAGGTCATCAACCAGCGGCTGCGGGACATCGGCGACGACAAGATCCTCGGTCAGTTCCGCGGCAAGGAGGGCGACATCGTCGCGGGCGTGATCCAGCAGGGTCCGAACCCGAAGATGGTGCACGTCGACCTCGGCACGGTCGAGGCGATCCTGCCGCCCGAGGAGCAGGTGCCGGGCGAGGAGTACAAGCACGGCAACCGCATCCGCGTGTACGTCACGAGCGTCGGCCGCGGACCGAAGGGCCCGCAGATCACGGTCTCGCGGACCCACCCGGGCCTGGTCCGGAAGCTCTTCGCGCTCGAGGTCCCGGAGATCGCCTCGGGCGTCGTCGAGATCACCTCGATCGCCCGCGAGGCCGGGCACCGCACCAAGCTCGCGGTGAAGGCCAACGAGCCCGGCGTCAACGCCAAGGGTGCCTGCATCGGTGAGCTCGGCGCCCGCGTCCGCGCGGTGACGACGGAGCTCGGCACCGAGAAGATCGACATCGTCGACTGGTCGTCGGACCTGTCGTCGTTCGTCGCGAGCGCGCTGTCGCCGGCGAAGGTCACGAGCGCGTTCGTGCTCGACGCCTCGACGAAGGCCGTCCGCGCCCTCGTGCCGGACTACCAGCTGTCGCTCGCCATCGGCAAGGAGGGGCAGAACGCCCGTCTCGCCGCCAAGCTCACCGGCGCGCGCATCGACATCCAGCCCGACAGCATCCTCGACGGGGACGACTGAGGGGCGGGCACCGGAGCACGTCGGGCGGTGGCCGCCGCCCGACGTGTTCCGCTGGTGGCGTGACCCGACCGGGCGCGCCGGATCGCGGTCGTCGGAGGCAAGGAGTATGGTGGTTCCCGTCAGAACGTGCATCGGCAGTCGTCGCCGTGCTCCCCGATCCTCCCTCCTCCGTGTCGTCGCCCTGAGCGACGGTCGTGTCGTGGCGGATCCGAAGGCAGTCATGCCGGGTAGGGGGGCGTGGCTCACCCCGACCGTCGAAGCCTACGAACTGGCCGTCAAGCGCCGGGCCTTCCGCCGGGCGCTCCGGCTGGATCGCGAACCCGACACGTCCGCAGTGCTCGACCACCTGCACGGCCTCGCAGCCGAGCAGTCGGGCGGACACCAGGACACGACAGAACAGGCTGAACGGCTTATGGACAACTGATGAGCGGCTCGAAGTGAGACCCGTCATCCAGTGAGTCCTGCCCCCTTCGCGGGGTGGGACCCGTGAAGGAGAACAGTGGCAAAACCACGCGTACACGAGATCGCATCCGAACTCGGTGTCGACAGCAAGACCGCAATGGAGAAGCTCAAGGAGCTCGGCGAGTTCGTCAAGGGCCCGAGCTCCAGTGTGGAACCCCCCGTCGCGCGCAAGCTCCGTGCTGCGCTGCAGGCGTCCGGCGCCTCGACGGCGTCGAAGCCCGCCGCTCCGGCGGCCCCGAGCGCCGCTGCGGCGTCCGGTGCCCCGAAGTCCGGCACCCCCCGGTCCAGCGCCCCGAAGCCCGGCGGTCCCCGCCCGGGTCCGGCGCGCCCGGCACCCGCACCCCAGGCCGAGCCCGAGGTCCAGGCGGCACCCGCCGCCGACGTGCCCGCGCCGGCCGCCCCGAAGTCGGTCGCGCAGCGGCAGGCCGAGGCCGAGGCCGCCCGCAAGGCAGCCGAGGTCGAGAAGGCCGCCGAGGCGTCCGCGCCGAAGGGTGACGCCGTCAAGCCCGGCGGTGCCCCGAAGCCGGGTTCCGCCGCCGGTCCGAAGCCGGGTGGCCCGAAGCCGGGCGCCCGTCCCGGCAACAACCCCTACGCGTCGAGCCAGGGCATGGGCTCGCGCCCGCCGCGTCCGGGCAACAACCCGTTCGCGTCCAACCAGGGCATGGGTCAGCGTCCCGCCGGCGGTGCCGGTGGTGGCAACGGCATCCCGCGTCCGGCTCCGCCGCGTCCGGGCGTCCCGCGTCCCGGTGCGCCGCGTCCCGGTGGCCCCGGCCAGGCGAACCGTCCCAACGGCTTCGGGCAGCGCCCGGGCCAGGGTGGCGGTCGTGGCGGCCCCGGCGGTCGTCCGGGCGGTGCCCCGGGTGCCGGTGGCGGCTTCCCCCGTCCGGCCTTCAGCGGCCCGCGTCCCGCCGGTGGCGGTGGCCGTGGCCGTGGCCCCGGTGGTGGTACCGCCGGTGCGTTCGGTCGCGGTGGCGGCAAGAGCCGTGCCCGCAAGTCGAAGCGGACGAAGCGCGCCGAGTACGAGATGCGGCAGGCTCCGTCGCTCGGCGGTGTGCAGGTCCCGCGCGGCGACGGCAACACGGTCGTCCGTCTGCGTCGCGGTGCGAGCATCTCGGACTTCGCGGACAAGATCGACGCGATGCCCGGCAACCTGGTGACGGTGCTCTTCCACCTCGGTGAGATGGCGACCGCGACCGAGTCGCTGGACGAGGCCACGTTCGAGGTCCTCGGCGAGGAGCTGGGCTACAAGATCCAGATCGTCTCGCCCGAGGACGAGGACCGTGAGCTCCTCGAGGGCTTCGACATCGACATCGACGCCGAGTACGCCGACGAGGACGACTCCGTCCTGCAGCAGCGTCCCCCGGTCGTCACCGTCATGGGTCACGTCGACCACGGCAAGACCCGCCTGCTCGACGCCATCCGCAACTCGAAGGTGGTCGAGGGCGAGGCCGGCGGCATCACGCAGCACATCGGTGCGTACCAGATCGTCACCGAGCACGAGGGCATCGAGCGTCCGATCACGTTCATCGACACCCCGGGTCACGAGGCCTTCACGGCCATGCGTGCCCGTGGTGCCCAGGTGACGGACATCGCGATCCTCGTGGTCGCGGCGGACGACGGCATCATGCCCCAGACGATCGAGGCGCTGAACCACGCCCAGTCGGCCGGTGTGCCGATCGTGGTCGCGGTGAACAAGATCGACAAGGAGGGCGCGAACCCGGCGAAGGTCCGGCAGCAGCTCACCGAGTACAACCTGGTGGCCGAGGAGTACGGCGGCGACGTCATGTTCGTCGACGTGTCGGCGCGCAACAACGTCGGTATCCAGGACCTCCTGGACGCGGTGCTGCTCACGGCGGACGCGGGGCTCGACCTGCGTGCGAACCCCGACAAGGACGCCCGCGGTGTCGCGATCGAGGCCCGACTCGACAAGGGTCGCGGTGCGGTCGCCACGGTGCTCATCCAGTCCGGCACGCTGCACGTCGGTGACGCCATCGTGGCGGGCACGGCCTACGGCCGGGTCCGTGCGATGACCGACGAGAACGGTGTGGCGGTCAAGGCCGCGACGCCGAGCCGTCCGGTGCAGGTGCAGGGTCTGTCGTCGGTGCCGCGCGCCGGTGACACCTTCCTGGTGACCGAGGAGGACCGTACGGCCCGCCAGATCGCCGAGAAGCGTGAGGCCGCCGAGCGCAACGCCCAGCTGGCCAAGGCCCGCAAGCGCATCTCGCTCGAGGACTTCACCCGCGCACTCGAAGAGGGCAAGGTCGACTCGCTCAACCTCATCATCAAGGGTGACGTCTCCGGTGCCGTCGAGGCACTCGAGCAGTCGCTCCTGGACATCGAGGTCGACGACAGCGTCCAGCTCCGCATCCTGCACCGCGGTGTGGGCGCGATCACGGAGTCGGACATCGACCTGGCCACGATCGACAACGCGATCGTCGTCGGCTTCAACGTTCGTCCGGACGTCAAGGCCCGCGAGCGTGCGGCCCGCGAGGGCATCGACGTGCGCTTCTACTCGGTCATCTACAACGCACTCGAGGACATCGAGCAGTCCCTCAAGGGCATGCTCAAGCCCGAGTACGAAGAGGTCCAGTCGGGTGTCGCCGAGATCCGCGAGGTGTTCCGCTCCTCGAAGTTCGGCAACATCGCGGGTGTCATCGTCCGCTCCGGCACGATCACGCGCAACGCCAAGGCGCGCGTCATCCGTGACGGTGTGGTGCTCGCGGACGGCCTGGCCATCGAGTCGCTGCGTCGCTTCAAGGACGACGTCACCGAGGTCCGCACGGACTTCGAGGCCGGTATCGGTCTGGGCAAGTACAACGACATCCAGATCGGTGACGAGATCGAGACCACCGAGCTCGTCGAGAAGCCGCGCGACTAGTTCCACGGTTACCCTGGGCCCCGGCCTCCTTCACGGGAGGCCGGGGCCCGTCCCCGTTCCACGCACGACGTTCATCTCCACAGGAGGACCCCATGGCCGATCCGCAGCGCGCACGCAAGATGGCGGACCGCATCAAGGAAGTCGTCGCCCGACGGCTCGACAAGGGCCTGCGTGACCCGCGTCTCGGCTTCGTCACCATCACCGACGTCCGTGTCACCGGTGACCTGCAGCACGCGTCGGTGTTCTACACCGTCTACGGCTCCGACGAGGAGCGCGCCGACTCCGCTGCGGCGCTCAAGGCCGCGACGGGCATGCTCCGCAGCGAGGTCGGCAAGAACATCACGGCCCGGCTCACGCCGTCGCTCGAGTTCATCGCCGACGCCCTGCCGGAGACGTCCGCGCACATGGAGGACCTGCTCGCGCAGGCCCAGGTCCGTGACGCGCAGGTGCGGGCCGCCTCGGCCGGCGCCCAGTACGCCGGCGACGCCGACCCGTACAAGCACGACGAGGACGAGGACGACGAGGACGAGGCGCGCGCCTAGTCCTCACTCACTCACTCGCTCACTCGCTCACTCGCTCACTCGCTCGGGAGCGTGTACCCACCCGCATCGTCGCCGACGGCCAGTCCGTCGCGGAGCAGCGAGGTGAGTGCACGCTCCCGCTGTGCGTCGTCGGGCCAGACGAGGTCGATGTCGGAGCGCAGGACCGGCACGTCGCTCGACCGCAGCTCGGCCATGATCAGTCCCCGCACCTGCCGGTCGCTCCCGGCGAACCGCGCCTGCTTCGGGGCCCGCGGCCCGTCGTGCTCGGGGTAGCCGGCCGCCCGCCACGCGCACCGGTCGGCGATCGGGCAGGCGTCGCACGCGGGGGAGCGGGCGACGCAGACGAGCGCACCGAGCTCCATCGCCGCGGCGTTCGTCGCGGCGGCGTCGGCACGGTCCGCCGGCAGCACCGACTCCATGAGCGGCAGGTCCTGCTTCGCCTTCGCGGGGCCCGGCTCGGCTTGGCCGAGGACCGCGCGGGCGAGCACCCGGCGGACGTTGACGTCGACGACCGGGTGCCGGTCGCCGTACGCGAAGACCGCCACCGCCCGCGCGGTGTAGTCGCCGATCCCGGGGAGTGCGAGCAGGGCGTCGACGTCGCGCGGGACGACGTTGTCGTGCCGCTCGGCGATCGCCGTCGCGGCCGCGTGGAGCGCGAGGGCGCGCCGCGGGTAGCCGAGCCGGTCCCAGGCGCGCACCGCGTCCGCCGGGGGTGACGCCGCGAGGTCCGCAGGGGTCGGCCAGCGGGTGAGCCACGCCTCCAGTCGGGGGACCACCCGCGCCACCTGCGTCTGCTGCAGCATGATCTCGCTCACCAGCGTGCCCCACGCGGGGAACCCGGGGCGGCGCCAGGGGAGGTCCCGCGCCTCGGCGCGGAACCAGGCGACGAGCGGGATGGCGAGGTCGGGGCGGGTCACGCCCGTCGTGTCGTCCGAGGTCGTCGCGTCGTCCACGACTGCCGCGTCGTCCACGACTGCCGCGTCGTCCACAGACGACCGGGAGGCTGCGCTCGCGTTCACCACGACAGCCTACGGTGGGTGCATGGCACGCTGGGCACCGCAGGAGACCGACACGATGGCTGCGATCGCGGGCGAGGTGATCGCGCAGGTCGGGACGAACCGCACCGTCGTCGGCATCGACGGGCAGGAGGGCACCGACCTCGAGCGCGTCGCCGCCGCACTGGTCACGGGCTTCCAGCAGCACGGCGTCTCCGCGATGGCCGCGGCCGCTCCGTCGCCCGATGCGGACGTCCTGCGCTCGGACGTCGTCACGCCGTTCCGGACGACCGGTGCGGGCGAGGGCGTCCTGGTCGTGCACGGACAGGGGCTCCTCGCAGCGGGCGCCCGGGGCCTCTGGCGCTGGTCGCTGTGGGTCGAGCAGGAGGCCGGCCGTCTCGAGCGTCGTGCCGACGTGAAGATCGCCGCCTCCGCGGTGCTCGACGTCACCGACCCGGAGCACCCTCGTCGCGAGTGGAACGACGCCTGCTGACACAGGAGGTCCCGACGCGGTCTCCCGCGCCCGCTCCGGTGCGGGCGGCGCTGGTACCCTCGTCCGGTGCTCGCTACCGCGCCTGACGGCATCCTCCTCGTCGACAAGCCGCAGGGCATCTCCAGCCACCGGGTCGTCTCGATCGCACGACGGCGGCTCGGGCTGAAGAAGATCGGGCACGCGGGCACCCTCGACCCGATGGCGACGGGGCTCCTGCTGCTCGGCGCCGGTCCCTCGACCCGGTTGCTCACGCACCTGGTCGGTCTCGGCAAGACCTACACCACGACGATCCGGCTCGGCATCGGCACGGACTCGGACGACGCCGACGGCACGCCGACCTCGGTGACGGGCGTCCTCGACGCCGACGTGTCCGAGGACGCGATCGAGCGGGCGGTCGCCGCCCAGCGGGGCGTCATCGACCAGGTGCCGTCGACCGTCAGCGCGATCAAGGTCGACGGCCGTCGGGCGTACGACCTCGCGCGGAAGGGCGAGGAGGTCGTGCTGCGCTCGCGCACGGTGACCGTGTCGCGCTTCGACGTCACCGGTCGGACCGACCACACGATCACGGTGGACGGCACCGAGGTGACCGTGGTCGACCTCGACGTGGTCGTCGACTGCTCGTCGGGCACCTACGTCCGCGCTCTCGCCCGGGACGTCGGCGCGGCGCTCGGCACCGGCGCCCACCTCGTCGCGCTCCGGCGCACGGCCGTCGGGCCGTTCGACGTGACGGACGCGGTCGACCTCGAGGACGACGACGTCGACGTCGCCGGGGCGCTCCAGCGACCGGCCGACGTCGCCCGGCGGCTGTTCGACGTCGTGATGCTCGACGCGGCGGCCGCGAAGGACCTGACCGACGGCAAGCGGGTGGCGGCCGACCACCCGGACAGCGATGGTCCGGTGGCCGCGGTCGCGGAGGGCGGGGACCGCCTCGTGGGCCTCGTCTCCGTCCGACGCGGACTCCTCCGGGTCATCACCAACTTCCCGGCGCCGTCCGTGCCGGGGCCGAGCGCAGGGACAGACGCGTGATCGAGTGGTTCATGTGGGTGCAGCTCACCGTCGCCGTGGTGGCAGGGCTGTTCGCCGTGGTCGTCGGGCTGATCGGGTGGAAGCCGAACGACTACACGGTCGGCTCGCTCGCGCTCATCGAGCTGCTGCTCGTCGCACAGGGCGTGGTCTCGCTCGTCCTCCCCGCAGTCGGCAGCCCGCCGCAGGGCAACGGACTCGAGTTCGGCGTGTACGCGGTGTCGGTGCTCCTGGTGCCGCCCGCCGCGATCCTGTGGGCGCTCGTCGACCGCACGCGGTGGAGCACGGTGGTCCTCGGCGCCGGGGCGTTCACCGTCGCGGTGATGGTCTACCGCATGTACCAGATCTGGTTCGCCCTGAACTGATCCACGGCTGCTGCCGGCCGTCCGTCCGCGACGACACCGGCGTCCGCGGGCGTCGTCGGCCGTCGGTAGACTCGACGCCGTGGCGAACAGATCCTCCCTCGCGACCGGCGTCGGCCGGGTCCTCATCGCCGTGTACGGCATCCTCGCCCTGGCGGCGACCGGGCGGAGCGTCGTCCAGATCATCGAGAAGTTCTCGTTCGCTCCGTTCGCGTACACGCTCAGCGCGGTGGCGGCCGTCGTCTACATCGTCGCCATGATCGCGCTCATCGTGCCCGGGCGGGCGTGGTACCGCGTGGCCTGCGTGACGATCGGCTTCGAGATGGCGGGGGTCCTCGTCGTCGGCACGCTGTCCCTGGTCGACCGGCAGCTGTTCCCGGACGACACCGTCTGGTCGTACTACGGCCTCGGGTACGTCTTCGCGCCGCTCGTGCTGCCGATCGCCGGCCTGTGGTGGCTGCGCAAGCACCACCGCGCTGCCGCCGCGGAGCCGACGCACGCCACCGTCACGGCCGGCGAGTAGGGGCGGGGCCGTGCAGTTCTACGACGACATCGCCGACGTGGCGCAGGGCTTCGGCCCGAGCGCGGTGACGATCGGCAAGTTCGACGGTGTGCACGTCGGTCACCGTGCGGTCATCGCGCACCTCGAACGGGCCGCCCGCGAACACGACCTGGTGTCGACCGTCGTGACCTTCGACCGGCACCCGCTGAGCGTCATCGACCCGGACCGCGTGCCGCCGGCGCTCACGAGCACGGCGCAGCGGCGGGAGCTGCTCGAGGGCATCGGCGTCGACGCGATGCTGCTGCTGCGCTTCGACCAGGACCTGCAGTCCCGGGCACCCGAGGCGTTCGTCTCCGAGATCCTCGTCGACACCCTGCACGCCGAACTCGTGTTCGTCGGCAGCGACTTCCGCTTCGGTGCACGCGGCGCCGGGGACGTCGCCCTGCTGCGGCAGCTGGGCGAGCAGCACGGCTTCCGGGTCGAGCTCATCGACGACGTGGACCTGCGTGACGACGTCCGGGCGGCCGACGAACGGCGGGTGTCCTCCACCTGGATCCGCGAGCTCCTCGGTGGCGGGCGTGTGGCCGAGGCCGCGCGACTGCTCGGTCGCGAGCACGCGGTGCGGAGCACGGTCGTGCACGGCAACCAGCGCGGCCGGGCAATGGGGTACCCGACGGCGAACCTCGATCCGGCGTGCGAGGGGTTCGTCCCCGCCGACGGTGTGTACGCCGCACGGGTGCTGCACGACGGCACGGTCTACCCGGCTGCCGTGTCGGTCGGCAACAACCCGACGTTCGAGGGTGTGCCGGCGAAGCAGATCGAGGCGCACCTGCTCGACGTCGACATCGACCTGTACGACGACACCATCTCGGTGCTGTTCGTCTCGTACGTCCGGGGCATGGTGGCCTTCTCGTCGATGGACGAACTCGCGGCGCAGATGCGGCAGGACGACCTGGACATCCGGCTGCTGCTCGGGATGGCTGCGCCGGTCCAGTAGCACCCGCCGCACGACGGAAGGCACCTCGCGCCACGTGTTCACGTGGTGCCAGGTGCCTTCCGTCGTGCGGGAGCGGATCGGACCGCGCTGCGCTGCTGCCGGGTCAGCCGCCGAGCGCGTCCAGCCAGATCTTGCGCGCGTCGAGGGCTTCCTGGGCCTCCTTGATCTTGCGCGCATCGCCCGATGCCTGCGCGGCCTCGAGCTCCGACTGCAGCTTGCCGATGGCGTCCTCGAGCTGGCTCGCGAGCCCCGTCTGCCGGGCCTTGCGCTCCGGGTCGGATGCCTTCCAGTGCTCGTCCTCGAGGCTGCGCACGTGGTCCTCGACGGCGCGGAGCCGGTCCTCGATGCGACGGACGTCGCCACGCGGGACCTTCCCGATCTCGTCCCAGCGACGCTGGATGTCCGTCAGGGTGCGACGGGCAGCGACCCGGTCCCGCTGCTGCAGGAGCGGCTCGGCCTCGGTGATGAGGGCCTGCTTCGCGACGAGGTTGGCGGAGTACTCCTCGTTCTCCACCGCGACCTCGGCGTGACGCTGTTCGAAGAGGACGTCACCCGCGGCCTTGAACCGGGCCCAGAGGGCGTCGTCGTGGCGCTTGCCGGCGCGACCGGCACGCTTCCAGTCGTCGAGCAGTTCCCGGTAGGCGGGGATGCCGTCGGACCCACGGGTCGACAGCGCCTCGGCCTGCTGGACGAGCTCCTGCTTGCGGTTGCGGGCGTCGCGGTGCTGCGCGTCGAGTTCCGAGTAGAACGCACGGCGGTGCTGGTCGACGGTCGAGCGCGCCGCGCGGAACCGCTTCCAGAGCTCGTTCGCCTCGTTCTTCGGGAGGCGCGGGCCGTCGTGCTGGTGCTGCTGCCAACGGGCGAACACGTCGTCGAGCTGCGCGGTGATCTGCTTCCACTGCGCGCGCGCCGGGTCGACGGCGGCGAGGGACTCGGCCTCGTCCACCAGTGCCGCGCGGTACGCGAGCGCGTCGGTGAGCGCCTGCTGGGCCTGGGCGGCCTGTTCCTGCGTGAGCGAGCCGAGCTGCTCGGACAGGGCGGCCACGCGCTTCTCGAGCGACTGCAGGTCGCCGACCACGCGGGCCTCCGACACCTGCGTGCGGAGGTGCTCCACGGTGCGGGCGACGTCGTTCGCCGAGGCGCCGCGCTGCACACGCTGCTCTGCGATCTTCACCTGCCCCTCGAGGTCGGCGTACTTGCGCGCGAAGTACGCGAGGGCCTCGTCCGGGGTGGCGTCGGGGTACTCACCGACCGCCTTCTCGGTGTCCTCGTACCGGACGTACACCGTCCCGTTCTCGTCGACCCGGCCCCAGGTCGTTGCTTCGTCAGGTCCCACAGGTCTCGCCTCGATCGTGGTAGTGCATCGCCGACGTCCCCGTCGGCACGGTCAGGTCGTCAGCCTATTGCACAGGAGGGCGGTCGGGACCAGCGGCGCGTGCGGCCTGTGGACGACGCGCCGACGACCGGGGCGCTAGTCGGCCTTCCGGATGGTCGCACCGGTGATCGTGGTCGCGACCTCCGGCTCCCCGGTGCCGTCCGAGCCCGCCGACCGGATGCCCTTCGAGGTGATCCGCGACTCGAGGTCGTCGAGTCCGCTGGTGACCTTGCCGACGACGGTGTACCCGCCGGTCGACCCGTCGAGGGTGGTGTCCCCGTAGACGATGAAGAACTGGGTGGACTGCGAGTACGGCGACGCGCCTCGGGCGATCGCCAGCGTGCCCGCCGGGTACTCCCCGTCGCTCGGCACGTTCTCGAGCGGCCCGTACTCGAACCCGGCGTCGCCCGTGCCGTCGCCGTTCGCCGAGCCGCACTGGAGGAACCGGAAGCCCTTGCCGTCGGCGAGCCGGTGGCAGGTGGTGTCCCGGTAGAACTGCTTGCGGATGAGGTCGATCTCGACGCTCGCCGCCTGCGGGGCCGCCGCGCCGTCGAGCTCGATCCCCAGTCGGACGTCCTCGTTCAGGGTGAGCGTGCCGGTCCAGCGCTTCCCATCGGCGATGTCCTTGCTCGGCACCTCTCCCGTGTTGCCGGCCGTGGCGCTGGCGGAGGGCGTGGGCGTCGAGGTGGCCGACGCGGACGCATCGGTGTCGCGGGGGGCCTGCGCACCGGCGAACGCCAACTGCGACCCGGTCGCGAGTGCGGCGACCAGCACGAGCACACCGACCCCGACCACGTCGTCCCGCCGACGACGGCGACGCTGCCGCTCGTGCAGGCCCTGACGGGCCTGGTACAGACGGAGACGCTCACGCGCCTCACGGTTGTCACGCGCCTGGTTCTTCGGTGCCACGGTGCTGATCGGACCTCTCGTCGACTGTGCCGACGAGCGTAGCGGAACCGGTCGTGCGCCCGGCCTGGAGGCACGCGGCAGGTCGGTGGGTCGGCCTACGATCGACACATGGCAGCGGACAGATCGGGCATGCGTGCGCCCACCACCGGCGGTCGCGCCGGGCTGGCGCAGGGTTCCGTCCCGCTCGCGGTGCGGATGCGTCCGACCAGCCTCGACGAGGTCGCCGGGCAGCAGCACCTGCTCGGCAGGGGGAGTCCGCTCGTGCAGCTCGCCACGGGGACGCGCGAGAACCCCGGCGGGGTCTCCGTGATCCTCTGGGGACCGCCCGGCACCGGCAAGACGACGCTCGCGCAGGCCATCGCCCGGCAGTCCGGTCGCGAGTTCGTCGAGCTCTCCGCCGTCACCGCCGGTGTGAAGGACGTGCGCGAGGTGATGGAGAAGGCACTCACCCACCGCGACCTCTACGGGTCGACCACGGTGCTCTTCCTCGACGAGATCCACCGCTTCAGCAAGGCCCAGCAGGACGCCCTGCTGCCGGGCGTCGAGAACGGCTGGGTGATCCTCATCGCGGCGACGACCGAGAACCCGTCGTTCTCCGTCATCTCGCCGCTGCTGTCCCGCTCGCTCCTGCTCACCCTGCAGCCCCTGACCGACGAGGACCTCGGCATGCTCGTCGACCGCGCGGTCGAGGACCCCCGCGGCCTCGGCGGGTCCGTGGTGCTCGGCGACGACGCACGCTCGGCCATCGTCCGGCTCTCCTCCGGGGACGCCCGCCGCGCACTCACCGCCCTCGAGGCCGCCGCGTCGTCGGCCGTCGCCGCCCGCGCCGGCGACCCGGAGGGGGACGACGAGGACGGCGACGCGCCGCTCGACGGCGTCGAGACGGTTCCGCTGGTCGACGCGGACACGGTCGCCGCGGCCGTGGACCGCGCCCTGCTGCGCTACGACCGGCAGGGCGACGAGCACTACGACGTCATCAGCGCGTTCATCAAGTCCGTGCGGGGGAGCGACGTCGACGCGGCGCTGCACTACCTCGCGCGCATGATCGAGGCCGGCGAGGACCCGCGGTTCATCGCGAGGCGGATCATCATCTCGGCGTCGGAGGACATCGGGATGGCCGATCCGCAGGCCCTGCCGATCGCGGTCGCGGCGGCGCAGGCCGTGCAGCTCATCGGGATGCCCGAGGGGCGCATCCCCCTGGCGGAGGCCGTGGTGTACCTGGCGACGGCGCCGAAGTCGAACGCCGCGTACAACGGCGTGAACACCGCGATCGCCGACGTCCGTGCCGGGCGGATGGGCGTGGTGCCGACGCACCTGCGGGACGCGCACTACCCGGGAGCCAAGCGCCTCGGCCACGGCAAGGGCTACGTGTACTCGCACGACGCCGAGCACGGCGTGGCGCGGCAGCAGTACCTGCCCGACGTGCTCGAGGGCACCGAGTACTACGCCCCGACCGGCAACGGCTTCGAGCGCGAGCTCGGCCCGCGGGTCGAGCGGCTCCGGAAGATCACCCGCGGCGAGTAGGTCCCCACCCGAGATCCTGCTACGATTGCCGAGCCTACGTCCTGGTCCTCGTGTGCGGCTGCGCCGAGGACACAGTCCCACTCCGGTGGGACGGGGGCAGAGGTTCGGACTGTAGCCGTCCGATCCCACAGGCTCATCCCTCTGGATCCCGTCGCCGGGACCGCGCGTACTCGTGCGCACGGTGCCCGCCGAGTCATTCAGTTCAGACAGAGAAAAGGACCCTGTGTCTACCAAGTCACGCACCCGCAGCAAGACCCGCCTCTCGCGCGCGCTCGGCATCCCGCTGACGCCGAAGGCGGCCCGCTACCTCGAGAAGCGCCCCTACGGCCCCGGTGAGCACGGCCGCACCCGCCGTCGTGCGGACAGCGACTACGCCGTCCGTCTCCGTGAGAAGCAGCGTCTGCGCGCCCAGTACGGCATCCGTGAGAAGCAGCTCCGCATCGTCTTCGAAGAGGCCCGCAAGACGAAGGGCCTGACCGGTGAGAACCTGGTCGAGCTCCTCGAGCAGCGCCTCGACGCCCTCGTGCTCCGTGCCGGCTTCGCCCGCACCACCGCGCAGGCGCGCCAGCTGATCGTGCACCGTCACATCCTGGTCGACGGCAAGCTCGTCGACCGCCCCTCCTTCCGCGTGAAGGAGGGCCAGATGATCCACGTCAAGCAGCGCTCCGAGTCCCTCGAGCCCCTCCAGGTCGCCGCCGCCGGTGGTCACCTCGAGGTCCTGCCGAAGGTCCCGGGCTACCTCGAGGTCGAGATCGAGAAGCTCCAGGCCCGCCTGGTCCGTCGCCCGAAGCGCGCCGAGGTCCCCGTGACCTGTGAAGTGCAGCTCGTCGTCGAGTACTACGCAGCTCGCTGATCGTCCGATCACCCCGAACGGCGGGTCGTCCTCTCAGGAGGGCGGCCCGCCGTTCCGCGTTCCCGGAGTCGTCGCGCCACTACACTCGTCTGGGCACGCACCGCCAGCGTGCGCGAGCAGGGGAGGCACCGTGAAGCAGCTGTTCTTCGTCGCCGTCGGCATCGTGATCGGCTTCGCCGCAGCGCACCGGATCGCGAACACCCCGGGCGGGGCACGCTTCTTCGCGGACGTCAACGACCGGACGAAGGCCTTCACCGGCGCGGTCGCCGACGGGTACCGCTCGCGCGAGGCCGAACTCCGCACCGACAGCTGACCACCGCGTCACCCACGCTCCACGCACTCCCGCCGACCTGAATCAGGAAGCACCATGCAGACCGCAGAGATCCGCCGCCGTTGGCTCCAGTTCTTCGGTGACCGCGGACACACCGTCGTCCCGTCCGCGTCCCTCGTCTCCGACGACCCGTCGCTCCTCTTCACGGTCGCCGGCATGGTCCCCTTCATCCCGTACCTCACCGGGCTCGTCCCGTCGCCGTACCCCCGGGCCACCAGCGTGCAGAAGTGCATCCGTACCAACGACATCGAAGAGGTCGGCAAGACCCCGCGGCACGGCACGTTCTTCCAGATGAACGGCAACTTCTCGTTCGGTGACTACTTCAAGGAGCAGGCGATCCAGTACGCCTGGGAGCTCCTCACCACCCCCGAGTCGGACGGCGGACTCGGGTTCTCGCCCGACGACCTGTGGGTCACCGTGTACGAGGACGACGACGAGGCGATCGCGTTCTGGAAGGCGCACTCGTCGCTCCCCGACGAGCGCATCCAGCGTCTCGGCAAGGACACCAACTACTGGTCCACCGGACAGCCCGGCCCCGCCGGCCCCTGCTCGGAGATCTTCTTCGACCGTGGCCCCGCGTACGGCATCGACGGCGGCCCGGCGACCGACGACGACCGCTACGTGGAGATCTGGAACCTGGTCTTCATGCAGTACCAGATCCAGAACGTGCGGTCGAAGGTCGACTTCGACATCACCGGCGACCTGCCCAACCAGAACATCGACACCGGCATGGGGCTCGAGCGCGTCGCGTTCATCAAGCAGGGCGTCGACAACATGTACGAGATCGACCAGGTCCGTCCGGTCCTCGACCGCGCCGCGGCGATCTCGGGTCGCGAGTACGGCGCCGTGCACGAGGACGACGTCCGCATGCGGGTGATCGCCGACCACGTGCGGTCCTCGCTCATGCTCGTCGCCGACGGCGTGACCCCGTCCAACGAGGGCCGCGGCTACATCCTCCGCCGTCTGCTCCGGCGCACCGTCCGGGCGATGCGACTGCTCGGTGTCGAGGGCGCCACCTTCCCGGAGCTGTTCCCCGCCTCCCGCGACGCGATGCAGGGCGCGTACCCCGAGGTCGCCGAGCAGTACGACCGGATCGCCCGGATCGTCTACGCGGAGGAGGAGACCTTCCTCCGCACGCTCGCGCAGGGCACGACGATCCTCGACGTCGCGGTCGAGCGCGCCAAGCAGGACGGCGCCCCGTCGATCGGCGGCGACACGGCGTTCCTGCTCCACGACACGTTCGGCTTCCCGATCGACCTCACCATGGAGATGGCGGAGGAGGCCGGGGTCCAGGTGGACCGCGGTGCCTTCGAGACGCTCATGTCCGAGCAGCGCGCCCGCGCCAAGGCGGACGCGAAGAGCAAGAAGACCGCCCTCGCCGACCTCAGCGTCTACAGCGCCTTCCGCGCCGCGGGCGAGACCGTGTTCCTCGGCTACGACGCACTCGAGGCGGAGTCCGCGGTCCTCGGCATCATCGTCGACGGCGTCAGCGTGGACCGTGCGGTCGTCGGCGACATCGCCGAGGTGATCCTCGGTGAGACGTCGCTGTATGCCGAGTCCGGCGGCCAGGACGCCGACCAGGGCTCGATCGTCGGCAACGGCTTCGACCTCGAGGTCCTCGACGTGCAGCGCCCGGTCGCCGGGCTGTGGAGCCACACGGTCCAGGTGCGCTCGGGCGAGGTCGGGGTCGGCGACGCCGCCACGACGGTGGTCGACGCGGAGTACCGCCGCGGCGCCACGCAGGCGCACTCCGCCACGCACCTCGTCAACGCGGCCCTGCGCGACGTGCTCGGCCCGGAAGCGCTGCAGGCCGGCTCCTACAACAAGTCGGGCTACATGCGGCTCGACTTCTCGTGGTCGCAGCCGGTGTCCGGCGCGACCCGGTCCGAGATCGAGGAGGTCGTCAACGCCGCGATCCGCTCCGACCTGGCCGTGCAGACCCGCGTGCTGCCGCTCGACGAGGCGAAGGCGCTCGGTGCGCAGGCCCTGTTCGGCGAGAAGTACGGCGCCGAGGTCCGCATGGTCGATATCGGTGGCCCGTGGTCGCGCGAGCTGTGCGGTGGCACCCACGTCGCCACGAGCGCGCAGGTCGGGCTCGTCAACCTGGTGGGGGAGTCCAGCGTCGGCTCGACGAACCGCCGCGTCGAGGCCCTCGTCGGGCTCGAGGGATTCCGCGACCTGGCGGTCGAGCGGACCATCGTCTCGCAGCTCTCGAGTGCGCTGAAGGCGCCGCGTGAAGACCTGCCGACGCGCGTGCAGGGCCTGATGGAGGACCTCCGCACCGCCCAGAAGCGCATCGCCGAGTTCGAGTCGGCCAACCTGCAGCAGCGGGTGCCGACCATCGCCCGGCAGGCGTCGACCGTGGGCACGACGACCGTCGTCGCGGAGACCGTCGACGGCCTGCAGTCCGGCGACGACCTCCGCTCGCTCGCCACCGGAGTGCGTGGACAGCTCGGCGACGGCGCCGCGGTCGTCGTGCTCGGCTCGGTCATCGGCGGCAAGCCGGTCGTCATCGTCGCGACCAACGACGCCGCTCGGGCCGCCGGCGTGCAGGCCGGGCCGCTCGCGAAGGAGGCGGCCGGTGTCCTCGGCGGCGGCGGCGGTGGCAAGCCGGACCTCGCCCAGGGCGGCGGGACCGACGCGGCCGCGCTCCCGGCGGCACTGCGTGCCGTGACGGTGCGCCTGGCGGGCTGACCGTGGGCATCCGCCCGGGGCGCCGGCTCGGCATCGACGTCGGGCGCGCCCGGATCGGGGTCGCCGTCTGCGACCGGGACGGCCTGCTGGC
>NZ_CAJCKG010000019.1:0-66441 GCF_903970945.1 Curtobacterium sp. ME26 | reverse complement strand
GTGGGCCCCGACGGTCCCGGCGTTCGCGGCACCGCGGCCGACTGCCCCCCGCGGTCGCGGTGTGCGCCGCCGGGTCAGCGACCGCGCCCGCGCCCGCACGCGGGACCGCCGCAGCAGCAGGTCGACGGGGTCGAAGCCGCGCCGACGGGCACCGGCCCGCGACGGCGGCACCCGGACCAGGAGCGCTCCGGGGGCATCGGCGAGCGCGGCGGCCACGAGCGTCCCGAACCGTGGGGCGAGCACCGGCGCGAGGTCGACCCGGCCCCGCAGCTTGAGCTCGAGGACGAGCACCCGCACCGGTCCCTCGTAGGCGAAGGCGGCGTCGAGCCGCACACCCGCGACGAGCCGTCGGCGGCGGGGACGGGCGTCGATCCCGGCACGGCAGGACGCGCAGCACGCCCGGTCGGGGGCACCGCAGCACACGCACGTGACCGGCAGCACGAGCCCGAGGACGGCGAGGACCGCGTCCCACCACGGCCGGGACGTCCCGGCGGGCGAGCTGTGGCGGCGGACGGGAGGTGACGTCGGGTGCATGCCCCCATGGTCGGACCCGACCACCCGTGCCGGTGGGCCGGTCCCGCCGACGGTGGACGGGCCTCCCGGCCCAGACGCCTGTGCAGGAGCACCCTGCGTCGACGAGTGGTCAGCGCTGGGTGCCCAGCACGTCCGCCTCGATGCCCGTGGTGTCCCACCGGCCGCCGGTCGACTGCAGGACCGACCCGTCCGCCATCCGGAGCAGGATCGAGCCGCCGCTGCCCCCGGTGACGGACCGCGCCACCCCGTCCGGCTCCGGGAGGACGGCGGACTGCCCGCCGACCGTCGACCGGACGACGTCGGGCCCGTCGTCCGTCTGCCCAACCGACACCACGTCGCTGTCGTTCACCCACGCGGCACCGACGGCGGCGCCCGTGGCGGCCTGCACCCGGACCGGCGACCCGAGGGCCGTCGGCGTGCGGTCCCCGTCGCGCAGGATCGCCATGACGTACAGGGCCGGCCCGTCCGACGTCTCGATGAGGGCGAGCGCACGCGTGGAGTCCCGGGACACCTGGAAGGAGACGAGGCCGCCCCGCGGCAGCTTCGTCGCGACCTCGTGCGGGTCGCCGCCGAGGCCGTACGCCGTGACGGAACCGGTGTCGCCCGCGCCGCCGACCCAGACGAAGCCGAGGTCGTCGATCGAGGGCGGCACCAGGTCGTCCGTCGCGTCGATGCGCACCGCCTGCTTGCCGCGCACGACCACGACGCCGCTGTCGTTGCCGACGGCGACCACCGAGCCGGAGGCGGACAGCGAGAACGACGTGGGGTCGAGCGCGGCGACGGCGGCACCCGCACCCCCGCCGAGCGACGCGACCTTCCCGTTCGCGGAGCCGTACCCGACCTGGTCGTCGCGGTCGACGAGCGGGCGCGGGTCGACGTCCGGGTTCACCTGTGCCGACGTACCCGTCTGCTCCGGCGGGGTGAAGGTGGCCCCCTCGAACGTGATCGACACCGAGGACACGGACGCGACCGAGGCGAGGGACCGCGTGAGCTGTTCCCGCATCCGGAGCTTGTCGTCGTTGCTCGACCGGAGCGCGTCGCTGGACAGGTCGACGACCGCCCTGCCGTTCTCGATGGAGACCGCGTTGAGCGACAGCTGCGTGCCCTCGGGGAACGCGGAGACGACGGCGCCCTTGAGCCAGTCGGCGGGACCGGCGATGAGGGCGCTCGCGATCCGGGTGCTCGTCGAGGACCGGGCGAGGAACCAGCGCTCGTCGGGCACGAGGTAGTCGTAGGACGGGTCGAAGAAGTACAGGGCGTGCTGCTCGAAGACCGACTCGAAGCTCACCGGCGTCAGGATGATCCCGTCCGGTGCGGAGGCGATCCGCCACTGCCCGTCCTCGCGGACGAACTGGAAGGTCAGGGTGGAGGTGGTGGGCCGCACGGCCTGCGTGTACTCCCCGTCCGCACCGACGGTGGCGCTCGCGGTGAGCGTGTAGGTGAGCTCCCGGTCGGCGACGCGGTCGACGGTGGCGCTCCCCTGCGTCACCGTGACGCCGCGACGCGGGTTCCAGTCGTCGGCGAAGCCCTTCGCCAGGAACTCCCGCGCGATCGCGTAGTCGTCCTGGGCACCGGTGCCGGCGGCGACGAAACCGCGCAGGACGGCGGTCTGGTCGGCACCGGGCACGGGGCGATCCGGTCGGTAGTCGACCCCGGAGATGGACTCGTCCTTGATCGACTGACCCGAGCGCACGGCGCCGCCGGTCGGGATGGCCGCGCACGCCGTGAGCGCGACGAGGGCGAGGGCGGCGAGCGTCGTCGCGACCGCGGTGCGGAACCTGGAGCGCATCAGTCGTCCTCCCGGACGGCACGGGGGCCGTCGTAGGCGTCGTCGAGGTCGGGCAGCGGGATGGCGGACGTCGCCGTGCCGAGCGACTCGCCGCGGGGCAGGGTCAGCACGAACGTCGAGCCCTCGCCGGGGCGGGACCACACGTCGATCCGCCCGCCGTGCAGGTTCGCGTCGCCGAGCGAGATCGCGAGCCCGAGGCCGGTCCCGCCGATCGTGCGGCGGCGGGAGGGGTCCGCGCGCCAGAAGCGGTCGAACACGCGGGCGGCGTCCTCCGGGGGCATGCCCACCCCCTGGTCGCGGACGGCGATCGCGACCGAGCGCGCGTCGCTGTCCACGACGACCTGCACCGGCTTGGCGTCGCCGTGCTCGATGGCGTTGCCGACGAGGTTCCGCAGGATGCGTCGGATGCGCTTGGCGTCGAGCTGCATCGTGGTGTGCCCACCGGGGGTCGCGAGCTGCAGCTCGGTGCCGGCGCGCTCGGCGAGCGGCTGGAACTCCTCGACGATGTCCGCCGCGAGCGACGCCGGCACGACGGGCTGGGTGTCGAGCTGCACGGCCTGGGCGTCGTACCGCGAGATCTCGAGCAGGTCCGCGAGCAGCAGCTCGAAGCGCTCGACCTGGGCGTGGAGCAGCTCCGCCGACCGCCCGACGGACGGCTCGAAGGCGTGGCGCGAGTCGAAGAGCATGTCCCCGGCCAGCCGGATCGTGGTGAGCGGCGTCCGGAGCTCGTGGGAGACGTCCGACACGAAGCGCTGCTGCACACGGGACAGCTCGGCGAGCTGCGTGATCTGCCGGCTCACCGCGTCCGCCATGTCGTTGAAGCTCCGCGCCAGGATCGCGATGTCGTCGTGCCCGCGCACCGGGATGCGCTCGTCGAGCCGACCGGCGGCGATCTTCCGGCTCGTCTCGGCGGCGCCGCGGATGGGCACGACGACGAGCCGCACCACGAGGGACGTCACGAGCGCGATGAGGACGATGAGCGCGACGCCGCCGATCGACAGCGTCTGCGACACGAAGTCGAGGGTCTGCTGGGCGTCCGAGAGGTCGTAGACGATGTAGAGCTCGTACTGCCCCGCGCTCGGGACCTGCAGCACGGACCCCACCGCGAGCCCGGGTTCGCTCCGGCCGCCGTCCTCGAGCTGGACGGGCTGCAGGCTGAGCCGTCCGGTGTCGCGGCCGACCTCGCGTCGCAGTGCGTCGGTGATGACCGCGTCGGGGAAGTCCTGGCTCGCGAGGTTCTGCAGGGTCTGCGGACTCGACTGCCCCGGCGATCGCTCGATGGCGATGCTCGTGCCGCCCGGGCTCGTCGTGTTGGACAGGATCGCCTCCTGCGCCTCGCTCTGCAGGGTCTCGAGCTCCGTCTGGTTGTTGTCGGACGCGGCGGTCGCGGCGTCGAAGATGCCCTGGGCGACGACCGTTGCTCGCGCCGACTCGGCCTCGATCTGGTCCCGACGCTGCGCGTAGACGTTGTTCGAGATGCTGATCATGACCGCGGTGCCGATGACGGCGACCGCGAGGCCGCTCGTCGCGACGGTGATCGCCACCGACCGGACGAGCAGCGAGCGGCGCCACAACCACGCGACGGCGTACCAGCCCCGTCGGACCCACCGGCGAGCGCGCCGACGGGCGCGGAGCGCCCAGCCGCGGGCGAGCAGGTCGCGGCCCGCCGGCTGCCGGGGAGCCCCCGCGAGCGGGCCGCGCGCGGACGCGCCGGTTCCCGCGGATGCACCGGCTCCCGCGGATGCACCGGCTCCCGCGGACGCGCCGGGAGTCGCCGACGCCGGACCGGTGGGGGTCCGGTCCGGGGCGGGTGCGCCAGACGGTCCCGGCGGCACGGTGCTCAGGCTCCTCCGGCCCGGTAGCCGACGCCGCGCACGGTCGTGACGATCCGCGGGTTGTCCGGGTCGTGCTCGATCTTCGCGCGGAGGCGCTGCACGTGCACGTTCACGAGCCGGGTGTCCGCCTTGTAGTGGTAGCCCCACACCTGGTCGAGGAGCATCTCGCGCGTGAACACCTGGTTCGGCTTCTCGGCGAGCGCGCGGAGCAGGTCGAACTCGAGCGGGGTGAGCGCGATGACGGTGTCGCCCCGACGGACCTCGTGTGCGGCGACGTCGACGGTCAGGTCGCCGGCGTGCAGCACCGACGCGTCGGCGGCCGTCGGACGGAGCCGCGTCTTGATGCGCGCCACGAGCTCCTTCGGGTTGAACGGCTTCACCACGTAGTCGTCCGCGCCGTTCTCGAGCCCGGCGACGACGTCGGCGGTGTCGCCCCTGGCGGTGAGCATGATGATCGGCGTCCCGCTCTCGGCACGGATGCGCTTGCAGACCTCGATGCCGTCGATGCCCGGGAGCATGACGTCGAGCAGGACGAGGTCGGGCTTCGTGCCGTGGAACGCCTCGACGGCGTCGTTGCCGTCGGCGCTGAACTCCGGCTCGTAGCCCTCCGAGCGGAGGACGATGCCGATCATCTCGGCGAGGGCCTGGTCGTCGTCGACGACGAGGATGCGCGGTGTCATGGGCGTGGACTCCGTGTGGCGGGCGGTGGTGCCGGACCGGCACCTACGGTCACGATAGCCGAGCACCCGTCGAGCAGCGTTCTCCGGCAGGATGGGTCGGGTCGCGCGTTCCGCTGCGCGGCCGGTGCAGGACGAGGGGGCGGCGATGTCCGACTGGCAGGTTCCGGGTTCGCGCGACGGCGACGACCGGACGGGAGGCCCGACCCGGCCCCCGGCGCAACAGCCGTCCGGCGCGTGGCCGGGTCAGCACCAGCCGCAGTGGCAGCAGCAGCAGCACGGCGAGCCGCCGCGGCCGCCGCAGCGGCCCGCCGTGCCGCTCCGCCCGCTGGGCTTCGGGGACGTGCTCGCCGGTGCCTTCACGGTGTTCCGTCGGAACGCGCGCGTCCTGCTGCTCTGGAGCCTGCTGCTCAGCGGTGTGCTCGGGCTGGTGTCGACGATCGCGAGCACGCTCGGGCAGCGGGTCCTCCAGTCGCGGATGGCCTCCGCCCTCGACGGCGGCAGCGGGTCCGACGACGTCCTCGCCGGCTCGGTCACCACGTACCTGCTGCTCGCCGTCGCCCTGCCGTTCCTCGCCTCCCTCGGCCGTGCGTTCCTCGTCGCACCGGTGGCGGCCGACACCGGCCAGCGCGTGCTCGGTCGCCGGGGCAGCTTCCGCGGGCTCTGGTCGCTCCTGGCCGGGCGGCGCTGGTCCGTGCTGGCGTGGATCCTGCTGCAGCTCGCCGCCGGTGCCGTGCTCGGCGGGGTGTTCGTCGCCCTCGTCCTCGGCGCGTTCGGGGCCCTGTCGGCGGGCGCGTCCGGCGTCGGCGGGTACATCGCCGTCATCCTGCTGCTGTTCGTCGTCGCGGGCCTCGCGGTCGCGTGGCTCGGGACGAAGTTCGCCTTCACCGTGCCGACCATCGCGCTCGAGGGCCGCGGGGTGCTCTCGGCGGCGGCGCAGTCGTGGCGGCTCACCCGCGGCGCGTTCTGGCGCACGCTCGGCATCGTCCTGCTCGTGCGGGTGGTGTTCGGCATCGCGGCGTCGATCGCGGCCACACCGCTGACGTTCGCCACGGTGCTCGCCGCAGGGACCTTCGACCCGCTCGGGCAGACCGACGCGAGTGCCGGCATCGGGCCCGGTGCCGTCGTGGCGGTCGTCGTCGGTGCACTGCTCACCATCGCCGTGCAGTGCACGACCGACGTCCTCAGCGCGTCGATCGTGACGTTCCTCGCGATCGACCGGCGGATCCGGACCGAGGCGCTCGACCAGCGGATCCTCGCGCACCTCGAGACCGGCGAGCCCGCCGACCCCTTCGCTCCGGCACCCGCCGTCGACCGGTCGTCCCGTCCGGGACCGCAGTGGCCCGGACAGCCGTGGCCGGGCGCGCAACAGCAGTGGCCCGGGCAGCAGCAGTGGCCCGGGCAGCCGTGGCCCGGGCCGCACGACCAGGGTGGCCCCGGGTGGCACCCGTCGGACGGCGGCGCGTGAGCCCCGGCGCGGACGAGGCCCGACGGCTCCTCGAACGCGAGCTCGAGCGGTCCGAGTACGACGGCGCACGGGCCACCTGGTGGGACCGTGCCTCCCGGGCGTTCCTCGACTGGCTCGGGTCGTTCCGGGTCGGTGGTCTCGACTCCCCCGTCCTGACGCACACGTTCCTCGCGATCGCGGTCGTCGTGCTCGTCGCGGTCGTGGTCCTCGTGGTCGTCGCCCGGGGCCTGCCCCGTCGCCGACCACGGACGACACCGACGTCGGACGGGTCGGTCTTCGACGCCGAGGACATCCGCTCGGCGCGGGAACTCGGCGACGCCGGCCGGGCAGCGCTGCGGTCCGGCGACTGGTCCGGTGCCGTCCTCGACGGCTACCGCGCGCTCGCCCGCGGGCTCGGTGAACGCGACCTCGTCCGCGACGTGCCCGGTGCGACGGCCCGGGCGGTCGCCGGCCGTGCCGCACCGCTGTTCGCCGAGCAGGCGGAGCGGATCGACGCCGCGGCGCGCGCGTTCGACGACGTCCGGTACCTCGGCCGCTCGGCGGACGAGGCGGTCGCCAGAGCGGTCCTCGACACCGAGCAGGCCGTGCGGACGGCACACCCCCAGGCCGTCCCGGCGGTCCCCGCGTGAGCACCACGACCGCGACGCACGGCACTCCCCCGACCGCCGGTGCTGGAACGGGTGCCGACGCCCGTCCGCCCCGTCGCGGCGGACGGGTCGTCCTCTGGGTCGTCGTCGTCCTCGTGGGTGTGCTGCTCGCCGCGCTGACGGCGGCGGTGCAGTCGTCGACCGGTCCGACCCGCGACCCGCTCGACCCCCGGTCCGCGACCGCCAGCGGTGCGGAGGCCCTCGTCCGCGTGCTCGAGCAGCAGGGGACGACCGTCGACGTCGTCGACCGCGTGGACCGGCTCGACGCCGGGGACCTCCGGGGCAGCACCGTCCTCGTCGACGACTCGGCCGCAGCACTGGACCCCGCGGTCGCGCGTCGGCTCGGCCGCGAGGCCCGGCACGTCGTCCTGTTCTCCGACGACCCGACGTCCCTCGAGGCGCTCGGCCTCGGCGTCGAGCCG
The DNA here is from genome assembly GCF_903970945.1 of Curtobacterium sp. ME26. Classification (NCBI taxonomy): domain Bacteria; kingdom Bacillati; phylum Actinomycetota; class Actinomycetes; order Micrococcales; family Microbacteriaceae; genus Curtobacterium; species Curtobacterium sp. ME26. The sequence continues at coordinate 59,069 of NZ_CAJCKG010000019.1, read as the reverse complement.
GCCGGTCCGGTCACCGGCGACGCGGTCGTCTCCACGGCCGGGTGCGCGATACCGGCAGCCGAGGCCGCTGGTCGGATCACGAGCACCGGGTCCGGCTACCGCCCGACCGACACGGTCCGCCCACCGGCCGACACCGACCTCTGCGTCCCGACCGGCACCGGCGACGACCGCGTCGCCGGCCTGGTCCGGACCTCCACGGCCGGCGGCGACGTGACCCTCGTCGGCACCACCGCGGCGTTCCGCAACGACACGGTCACCACGGCGGGCAACGCCGCGTTCGGGCTCGCGCTGCTCGGCTCGGCCGACCGCCTGGTCTGGTACACCCCGACGACGACCTCCGCCGACGCCGCACCGACACTCGGCTCGCTGGCACCGCCGTGGGTGCCCGGGGCGCTGCTCCTCCTCGGGCTCGTCGCCGTCGCCGCGGGCGTCTGGCGCGGGCGGCGACTCGGGCCGCTCGTCGTCGAGCGCATGCCCGTCGTGGTGCGCGCTGCGGAGACCACCGAGGGCCGGGCCCGGCTCTACGCCCGCACCCGCGACCGGACGCACGCCCTCGACACCCTCAGGATCGCGGCCATCCGACGGACCGCACGCCGGCTCGGTCTCCCACCGGGGGCACACGTCGACGAGGTCGTGCGCGCCGCCGCCCGCGCGACCGGGCGGCCGGACACCGCCGTCGGTGCCGTCCTCGTGGGCGGGCCGACGCACGACGACCGCGCCCTGGTCGACGGCGCCGCGGCGCTCGACGAGCTCGAGCGGGCCGTCCGCACGGCGACCGGCGAGGCGGCCGCCGGCCCCACCACGACCGCACCCACGACCACACACACGACCCACCGCGACCGACGAGGAGCACGACCGTGACCGATCCGTCCCCCGCCCACACCCCGACGGCCACCGCCCCGGACCCGCTCCGGGAGGCCTTCGGTCGCCTGCGTGCCGAGGTCGGCAAGGCCGTGGTCGGGCAGGAGGGCGCCGTGTCCGGCATGATCGTCGGCGTCCTGGCGCAGGGGCACGTGCTGCTCGAGGGCGTCCCCGGGGTCGCGAAGACCCTGCTCGTACGGAGCGTCGCGGCGGCGATGTCGCTCGACACCAAGCGCATCCAGTTCACGCCCGACCTGATGCCCGGCGACGTCACGGGGTCACTCGTCTTCGACGCATCGACCGGCACGTTCCCGTTCCGCGAGGGACCGGTGTTCACGAACGTGCTGCTGGCCGACGAGGTCAACCGGACGCCGCCGAAGACGCAGTCGGCGCTGCTCGAGGCGATGGAGGAGCGCCAGGTCAGCGTCGACGGCGCAGCACGCCCGCTCCCCGAGCCCTTCCTCGTCGCCGCGACGATGAACCCGATCGAGTTCGAGGGCACCTACACGCTGCCCGAGGCACAGCTCGACCGCTTCCTCGTGAAGCTCACGCTCGACGTGCCCCCGCGGGACGTCGAGTGGCAGGTCCTGCGCCGGCACGCGGACGGCTTCGTCCCGCGGGACGTCCGCTCCGCCGGGATCCGACCGGTGCTCGGCGCCGACGAGGTGCTCGCGGCACAGCGGGCGGTCCGCGCGGTCGGGGCGCGGGACGACGTCCTCGCGTACGTGGTCGACCTCGCCCGCGCGACACGACAGGCGCCGTCGGTCCGGGTCGGCGTCAGCCCGCGCGGCGCGACCGCGCTCCTCGCCGCGGCGAAGGCGTGGGCCTGGCTCACCGGGTACGACGCCGTCACCCCGGACCACGTGCAGGCGATGCTCGTGCCGGTCTGGCGGCACCGGCTCCGGGTGGCCGCGGACGCCGAGCTCGAGGGCGTCGGTGCGGAGGGCGTGCTGCAGCAGGTCGTCGAGCAGGTCCGGGTCCCGTTCTAGTGGCGGTCTCCGGTCGGTTCGTCGCGCTCCTCGCCGTCGCGATCGTCCCCGTCGTGCTGCTCGGGAGCGCGTGGGCCGGTGTGGCGTGGATGGTGGTCGTCGTGCTCGCCGCGGGGCTCGACGTCCTGCTCGCCGCGGACCTGCGGCAGGTGCGGGTCGAGCGCCGGATGCCGCGGCTCGCGCGACGGGGGACGACCGCCGACGGCACCCTCGTCCTCGTCAACGACGGCTCCCGCACCCTGCGCGCCCTCGCCCGGGACATGTGGGAGCCGTCCGCGGGTCAGACGCCCCGACGACTCCGCGCGACGGTGCCCTCCGGGGAGCGCCGCGCGCTCCGCGTCCGCTTCGCACCGTTCCGCCGTGGGCGGCGATCGACCACCGGTGTCGCCGTCCGGACCGCCGGCCCCCTCGGGCTCGCCGCCCGGCAGCGGGTCGTCGCGGCGCCCGCGGAACTCGTCGTCACGCCACCGTTCCGCTCTCGCCGCCACCTGCCCTCGCGGCTCGCGCGGTTGCGGGAGCTCGACGGCGAGACCACCCTGCAGCTCCGCGGCCACGGCACCGAGTTCGACTCCCTGCGTGACTACGTCCGCGGCGACGACGTGCGGTCGATCGACTGGCGCGCCACCGCCCGACGACAGGACCTCGTGGTCCGCACCTGGCGACCCGAGCGCGACCGACGGGTCGTCGTGGTCGTCGACGGCGGTCGGGCGGGAGCCGGTCGGGTGGAGGACGAGCCCCGACTCGACACGTTCATCGAGACGGCGCTCCTCCTCGGCGCGCTCGCGTCGGCGGCGGGCGACCGCGTGGACCTCGTCGTGCTCGACGACGGCGTGCGCCAGCGGGTCCACGGCGCGACGCGGACCGACGTCGTCCGGCGCTTCGGCGAGGCCCTCGCACTCGCGGAGCCCGGACTCGCGGCGACGGACTGGGCGGCGGTGCCCGGCCTGGTCGACGCGGTGACGACCTCGCGCTCCCTCGTCGTGCTCGTCTCCAGCCTCGACTCCGTCGGCGCCTCGGCGGACCTGCTCGCGGTGCTCCCGCGGCTCACGCGGCGGCACGCCGTCGTCGTGACCAGCGTCACCGACCCGACCGTCGAGCGGATGGCGGACGGGGTCCCGGAGCCGGGACGCGCGGAACCGGACCGGCGGGGCGGACGGGTGCCGGGCCTCCCGTCCGGGTCCGGTGCCGAACGCGACGTGTACCGACGCGCCGCGGCGACCCGGACGCTGCTCGACGCCGACGGTGTCGGGGACGTGGCGCGTCGCGCCGGGGCCGAGGTCGTCCGCGGCACGCCCGAGCAGGTCCCGCCGGCCGTGGCGGACGCGTACGTCCGCGCCAAGGCGACCGGGCGGCTCTGACGCCGGTCAGCCGGCCGTGAGCGCGGTCGCGCCGCGCTCGAACTCCTCGACGTCACCGCGCTCGCCCGCACGGTGCGCGCGGCCCCCGAGCACCCACTGGTACCAGAGCACCGCGCCGAGGGCGACCGTACCGATGCCGATCTTGACCGCCCACGGCCACTCCTGACGGGTGACGACGCCCTCGACGAGGCCGGAGAGCAGCAGCGTGAGGACCAGACCCACCGCGACGGTGATCAGCGCTCGGCCGTCCTCGGCGAGCGCCTGTGCCCGGGTCCGTGCGCCGGGGGCGACCCAGGACCAGGCGATCATCAGGCCGGCTCCCCCCGCGAGGAACACCGAGTACAGCTCGAGCTGTCCGTGCGGCGCGATGTACAGGAAGAAGTCCCCGAGCCGGCCCTGCGAGTGCATGATCGCGGCGGACACGCCCAGGCTCACCGCGTTCTGCACGATCGAGACCGGCACGTAGAGGCCGGTGATGCCGAAGGCGACCATCCGTGCGGCGATGAAGGCGTTGTTCGACCACACCTGCGCCGAGAACGCGCCGAGACCGTGGTCCGAGTAGTACGCCTGGAAGTCCTCGGTGGCGTACTGCCGGAGTGCCGCCGGTGAGCCGAAGGTGGCCGTGGCGCCGGGGGTGGTCGTGATCCACACGGCCACGATCACGGCGATCGCCGCGGTGGCGGCGCCCACCCACAGCGTCGTCCAGCGGATGCGGTACATCGCCGCGGGGAGCTGGCGGACGAAGAAGGCCGAGAGCGCCGTCAGCGGGTCGACCGGCGTGCCCGTGAAGCGGAGCCGTGCCCGCGACACCGCGAGGGACAGCCGGTCCCCGGTCGCCGTGCGGGGTGCTGCGCCGCGGATGCGGGCGAGGTCGGTGGCGGCCTCCTGGTACCCGGCGACGAGCCGGTCGGCGTCCGGCCCGGACGTGCGGCGGGTCCGGGCGAGCCGGTCGAGCTCCTGCCAGCGGTCGCCGTGCACCGCGCTGTAGGCCTCCAGGTCCACGTGACTCCCCACCGTCCCGAGCACGCCCCGCCGGATCCGCCCGCGCGGTCGGCGACGTGCTCCGTCAGAATGATCCCATGTCGAAGACCCCTGCGCCGCGCGACCTGGCCGACGCCCGCTTCGGGGCGGTCCTCGACGACACCGCCGACGAGCTCGTCGTCGGCGAGGCCGTCGCACTCGACGTGCAGCCCGCGGGCATCGCGCTCCGGCTCGCCGCGGCACTGCTCGACGCACTCTGCCTCGTCGTGCTGTTCGTCCTGCTGCTGCTCGGGCTGTCCCGTGTCCTGCCGAGCGGGATCGACGGCGCGTGGCTCGTCCCGCTGCAGATCGGGTCGGTCGTCACCGTGCTCGTGCTCGTCCCCGCCGCGGTCGAGACCGTGACCCGCGGCAAGAGCGTCGGCCGGTACGCCACCGGCACCCGGGTCGTCCGTGTCGACGGTGGGGCGATCGGGTTCCGCCACGCGTTCACCCGGGCGCTGGTCGGCCTGCTCGAGCTCTGGACCACCTTCGGGTCGATCGCGTTGCTCGTCGCGCTGTTCGGGAGCCGGCCGCGGCGCCTCGGGGACCTGCTCGCCGGCACCTTCGTGCAGCACGAACGCGCGGCACGGGTCCGTGGTGTCGAGGTACTGATGCCGGTCGAACTCGTCGGGTGGGCGGGCGTCGCCGACGTGTCCGCGCTGCCGCAGCGGCTCGAGAACCGGCTCGGCGCGTTCTTCAGCGGCGCCGCGGACGTGCGTCCGGACGCGCGGGCCGCGGCGGCCGGGCGGCTCGCGGCGGAGGTCGTGCCGTACGTGCACCCCGTGCCGCCCGTCCCGGCGGAGACCTTCCTCGCCGGCATCACCGTCCTGCGCCGCGCGCGCGACGAGCGGGCGCTCCGGGCGCGGGCGGCGCTGCTCGACCGGGCGGCCGCGACGGCCGCGGCGCGGCCGCCGGGCTTCCCGCGCTGAGCCCGCGGCGCTCGCGGTGACGCGCGACCGGCGCAGGCGCGCACGGCTGGGTCGAACCACGGACGCGACATCGAACCGGCCCGCGGGCCTGGTTCGACGTCGCATCCGTGGTTCGTCCCGAGGCGTCCGCGCGGTGACGCGCCACGTCCGGCCGGGTCGTGGCGCGCCCGCCGCGGCTCAGTACCGGTAGTGTTCGGGCTTGTACGGCCCCTCGACCGCGACACCGATGTAGGCCGCCTGCTCCGGCCGCAGCTCGGTCAACTGCACGCCGAGCGCGTCGAGGTGCAGACGGGCGACCTTCTCGTCCAGGTGCTTCGGCAGCACGTACACGCCCGTCGGGTACTGCTCGCGTCGGGTGTGCAGCTCGATCTGCGCCAGCACCTGGTTCGTGAACGAGTTGCTCATCACGAACGACGGGTGCCCGGTCGCGTTGCCGAGGTTCATGAGCCGCCCCTCGCTGAGCACGAGGATCGAGCGCCCGTTCGGCAGCCGCCACTCGTGCACCTGCGGCTTGATCTCGACCTTCTCGACGCCGGCCAGCGCCTCGAGCCCCGCCATGTCGATCTCGTTGTCGAAGTGCCCGACGTTCGCGACGACCGCGAGGTGCTTCAGCGCGAGCATCTCGTCGACGCCGACGACGCCGAGGTTGCCGGTGCACGTGACGACCATGTCGACCTGGTCGGCGACGTCCGCCAGCCGGGCCACCTGGTAGCCGTCCATCGCGGCCTGCAGCGCGCAGATCGGGTCGACCTCGGACACGATGACCCGGGCGCCCTGGCCGCGCAGGGCCTCCGCGGCCCCCTTGCCCACGTCGCCGTACCCGACGACGAACGCGACCTTGCCGCCGATGAGGACGTCCGTCGCGCGGTTCAGGCCGTCGGGCAGCGAGTGCCGGATGCCGTACTTGTTGTCGAACTTCGACTTCGTGACCGAGTCGTTGACGTTGATCGCCGGGAAGCGCAGCTCGCCGTTCCGCGCGAGCTCGTACAGGCGGTGCACGCCGGTGGTGGTCTCCTCGGTCACGCCCTCGATCTCGGCGGCGATCCGGGTCCATCGGTCCGGGGACTCCTCGAGTGAGGCGGCGACGGTGGCGAGGACGATCCGCCACTCGGCACTCGCGTCGTCACCCGCGTCCGGCACGCGACCGGCGGTCTCGGCGTCGGCCCCGGTGTGCACGAGCATCGTCGCGTCACCGCCGTCGTCGAGGACGAGGTTCGGTCCCGACCAGTCGGCGCCCGCGGCCGCGGCCTCGGCACTCCAGTCGAAGATGCGGCTCGTGCACCACCAGTACTCCTCGAGCGTCTCGCCCTTCCACGCGAAGACCGGCACGCCGGCGGGTGCGTCGGGCGTCCCCGTCGGGCCGACGGCCACGGCGGCGGCGGCCTCGTCCTGCGTCGAGAAGATGTTGCAGCTCGCCCAGCGGACCTGCGCGCCGAGGGCGACGAGCGTCTCGATGAGGACCGCCGTCTGCACCGTCATGTGCAGGGACCCGGCGATGCGCGCGCCGGCGAGCGGCTGCGTCGCGCCGAACTCCTCGCGCAGGGACATCAGCCCCGGCATCTCGTTCTCGGCGAGCCGGATCTGGTGGCGACCCGCCTCGGCGAGGGTGAGGTCGGCGACACGGAACGGTGCTGCGGTGCGGGTCTCGGTGGACATGCGGCCAGTCTTCCACGCCCGGCCGGGAGGCGCGGGTCGTCCGGCGACGTCGGTGCTGTCCGCAGCGCCTTGCGTCCGCAGCGCGCACCGCGACGCTCAGGCCGGCGTCAGTCGGCGTCGCGGCGGAGCGGCTCGCGCCGCACCACGTCCCACCCACGCGGCACGCGCAGCCGCGCCGCGTGCCGCGCGCAGAGGTCGTACCCGTGCGGCTCGACGCGGGTCGACAGCGGTCCGACGACGACCATCGAGTCGGCGTAGTCGTACGTCAGGGTCGCCGACGCGCTCGCGCCACAGGCGACCTTGCTGCAGATCCGTACGTCCATACCGGCACCGACCCTACCCGTCGCCCTCCGGTGCCCGGCTGCGGGCGGAGCGGACGGACCCCGCCGCGTACGATGGCGGGATGCGTCGGAAGCCTCCTCTCGTCACCCCGGTCGACCGTGCCCGGGGGCGCTCCCGGCACGGACGCGGCGGGCGGTCGAGCGTGACCGGACCGGAGCTCGCGCCCGTGGTCACCCGTGCCGAGACCTTCGACCGGATCGTCGGCGACACCGCGCACTACCTGGTCGGGATGTGGCCGGACGAGCTCGCGGGCGTGGTGTTCCAGGTGGCGGACATGCCGACCGACCGGGACCTGCCGGACCGCCTGCCCCGCTGGCGGGTGGACCGCGACGACCGACGCGTGACGCTGTTCCGGATCCCCGTCGAGCGGGTGACCCACAGTCCCGAGAAGGACGACACGGACCGCCGCGTCGTCGTCGAGACCGCGGTGTTCCGGGCGGTGGGCGAGTTGATCGACAAGGATCCGTGGGACCTGGCGCCGGACCGCTTCCGGCACTGGTGACCGACAGGGACACAGCACCCACGGCCGGACCCGGCGCCGGACCGCTTCCGGCACTGGTGACCCGACCAGGTCTGACGGGCGTCTACGGGTAGACGCGGAGCGGCGTCGAGACGTCGGTCGCCGGGCGGACCGGGAAGCCACCGATGCCGTCGCTGCCGTCGTAGCCGACCCCGGCGACGAGCCCCGCGGCACCCACGAGCTCGAGTTGCGTCGACGTGGGGACGCTGACGGTCGCGGTCGCACCGGACGGCACGGTCACCTCCTGCTCCCGGTCCCCCGACCGGATCGTCACCTGCGCGTCGGACCGCGTCGGGTTGACCAGCGAGAGCTTCGGGTCGCGCCCCGGTGCCACGGCCGTGATCGCGTCGTCACCGAGCGGCTCGGCGGACGCGAACCAGCCGAGGTCGGTGCGGTCGTCGTCCGTCGGTGCCGTCGTGCGGGCCCCGGCGACGAGGGGCTGCGTCGAGGTGACGGTGAACGAGTACCGGCCGTCCGGGAAGTCGTCGAGCGCCACGTCGGTGACCACGCCCGGCTCGGCGGTCGCGTTGACGGTCGAGCCACCGCCGTCCGCGGTCGTGATGCCCAGCGTCACCCGGGCGGCCTCGTCGCCGGGGACGAAGAGCCGCACGATCGGTGCGGCGTCCGCGGCGTCGTCCCCGCGCTGGGCCTCCTGCGCGCCGCGGAGCACCACGGCGGGGATGATCTGCGAGGTCGACGGCGCTGCGCCGCCCGAGACGACGTCGTACCCGCCCGGCACGAGCGTGCGCACGATGCTCTCCTGCATGTGCGCGACGATCTGCCCGCCGGTCGAGGTCACGTGCACGACCGTCGACCCCTGACCGGAGACGAAGCCGGACAGGGGCACGACCTTCTGCGTGTTCGGCGCGACCACGATGCCCGTGGTGCCGGGCGCGGTCACCGTGCCGGACGCGTCGTAGACCGCGAGGTCGACGGTCGCGTTGACGTCGGTGGGGTTCGACAGGGTGACCAGGCTCGTCCGTCCCGTCTCGGTCGAGCCGCCCACGAGCCAGGTCGACTGGCCGGGATCGTCGCACGAGGCGGCGCCGAATCCGACGAGGTCGCCCGAGGACACGGTCTGCGCGCTGCTGCCGGCGACCTGCGGCGTCGTGCGACCCGCCGGCGCCGTCAGGAGCTGCGGCGCGCTGCCCCCGCTCGTGGACGACCCGAGGGTCGAACGGTCGACGGTGGCACCGGTGGTCGCGGTCGCGACGGTCGCCGACCCGACGGTGCTCGCCGTCGTCGCGTCGTTGCCCGAGTCGTCGGACAGCCGCAGGGCGCTGCCGGCGCACACGCGCTCGGCGTCGGCGGGGACGGGTGTGACGGTGCGACCCGCCGGACGCGCCGGCGTGCTCTCGGTACCGATCGCGTGGGCGGCCGTCACGGCCCCGGCCGCCACGACCACGGCGACCGCGGTCGCGGTGCCGCGGACGACCCAGCGTCGGACGGACCGGGGGCTGGCGCTCATTCGTCGCGCTCCTCGTCGAAGGTGGTGGCGGGTTCCTCGGCCTCGATGACGTTCGAGGTGGCGCGGCGACGGCGGGGGGCCGTCGGGACCGCGAGCAGTGCGGCCGCGCCGAAGACGATCCCGAGCACCACCAGGTAGAGCACGTGGGTCGCCTGCGTGGCCGCCGAGCCCGAGGCGACACGGTCGACGTCGCCCTCGTAGTGGAAGAGCTGGCCCGTGGCCGTCTCACCGATGCTCGTGAAGCGCGCGTCCTGCCCGATGGCACCTGCCGCCCGGTCGTGCACGGCCTCGGCCGCGGCATCGTCCGGGGCCTCGTCGAGCAGCACGAACGAGATGCCGAGGCTGCGGAGGGCGGGCTCGGGGTCGTAGCCGCTGCGGCTCGCGAGGTTGCCGGCGAGGGTCGCGAGCTCCGTCCCCTTGCTGCTGAGCCGCAGCGCCGTCGCGTCGAGGGTGGTCTGGTCGTCGAGGGTCGAGCCCTGCCCGCGCTCGAGCGACACCGCGAGGGAGCCGTCCGTCTGCGGGTCGACGACGAGCGTGCCGACGTCCGGGTTCGCCTGCGCCTCGGCGTTCACGTACGCGCTGAGCACGCGGCCGGTGGTCGGCTGCAGCACGGTGTCGCCGAGCGTGGACGCGGCGAAGGCCGGCGCGACCGCGACGCCCGCGAACACCGCGGCGACGATGCCGGTGACGGGAGCCGTCCGCGGCAGGACGTCGATGCCGATGCAGGCGGCGAGGACGAGGCCGAGGGCGGAGACGGAGAGCGCGCTGCCGGGCCAGACGATCGTGGTCGTCGAGCCCACGCCGGTCACGGTGACGTGCGTGGCGGCGACGGCGGTCGCGAACCCGAGCAGGGCGAGGACGAGCGCGGCCCCGGCGACCGCCCAGCGGTGGCCGAGGACCGCCCCGACGGCGAGCAGGGCGACGGGCAGTGCGAGCACGGCCATCGCGATCGGCAGCACGGCCGCGGCGAGTCCGAGCGTCGAGGTGGCGGGGAGCCAACCGTTCCAGTCCGGCACGGGCTGCCCGATCGCCAGCTGGAAGGCGGACGGGGCGCGGGTCGCGGACGGCACACCGGGGTCGGCGAGGACCGCGAGCGGGTTGCCCTTGGCGACCTGCGCCAGCACGAGCGGCAGGAAGAGCACCGCGGCCGGCACCGGGATGAAGACCCGACGGTGCGCGCGACGCCAGCCGACCACCAGCGAGACCACCCAGCCGACCAGGAGCACCGGCAGCAGGGACGGGGCCGAGGCGGCGACGACCGCGAACAGCAGCGCGGCGCCGGAGGCCCACGCCCACGAGCGGTGCGCCTCGAGCACGGCGAGCAGCAGCCACGGCAGGAGCACGTGCGCGATCACGGCGCCGAGGTGGCCGGTCGTGAGGGCGCCGACGAGCGCCGGCGCGATCGTGTACAGCGCGGCGCCGACCACCGGCACCCAGGTGCGCGTGGTGACCTTGCGGACCGCGAACCACGCACCGAGCGCCGCCATCGGCAGGGCGAGCAGGAGCACGACGACGACCCCGGTCGACGGCGACCAGGCGAAGACCGACCCGAGCACGGCGAGCACGGCCGCGAACGGGTCGCTGGGGCCCGTCGAGCCGGTGCCGATGGAGTGCCAGCCGTACCCGACGTTCTGCCAGAGCCGTCCGACCGAGGTGCTGAGCGGGAGCAGACCGCCGCCGGTCACCGCGGGGCTGCTGAGGAGCGGGTACAGCGTGACGACGCTGAGGACCGCCGCGGCGAGCACGACCCACACGCCGCCGTCGCCGAGGAACGACGCCCGCGCCATGGGGGCGTCCTCGACGCGGGCGAGCTCGACGTCGCGCGAGGTGGTGCGACGCTCGTGCACCCGACGCCAGCTGACGCGCAGGGGTTCGATCGCGGTCCAGCCCACCCGACGGGTCCTGGCGGCGTTCTTCCGGGCACGCCGCACCCCGCCGCCGAAGGCGACGGCGAACGCCGCGGCGAGCTCGCCCGAGACCGCGGCAGGGTGCTTCGCGACGAGGTGTCCGACGGCGCGACCGGCCGCGAACGGCACGAGGAGCAGCCAGTGCAGCCAGAGCAGTCCGGCCGGCGCTGCGGTGAGGCGTCGGTGCAGCTGCGCCTGCCGGTGCAGGCGGACGCGACGGGCCTCGGAGACGCGCTTCCGACCGAACTCCTCGATCGGGCCGGCGCTCGTCACCCGGGCCTCGGGCACGACGGCGACGCGGTGGCCGGCGAGGCGGGCGCGGATGCAGAAGTCGAGGGCGGCATCGACGTCGGGCAGGGCCGGGTCGAAGCCGCGCAGGTCCCGCCAGACCGAGCGGCGGACGAGCATGCCGCCCGCGGCGACCCCCATCACGTCGGTGTGCCGGTCGTGCTGGCCCTGGTCGAGCTCGTCCTGCACGAGGCCGAGCGAGCGGCCGAAGCGCGTGGTGCTCTCACCGAAGGCGCGGATGAGCGAGGGGTCCTCGGTGGCGATGAGCTTGGGCCCGGCGACGGCGACCGACGGCGCAATCTCCACCGCGGAGAGCATCTCGGCCAGCGCGTCCGGTGCGGGGGCGTTGTCGTGGCCCAGGATCCAGAGCCACTCGTCGGACGGTTCTTCCGGGTCGGCGACCGCCGCCTCGCGCTCGGCCACCGCCACTGCCTCGCCGAACGGCCGCCCGGCGGGGAGCCGGACCAGACCGGCGGAGCCGCCGAGCGCGATGTCGGTCGTGGAGCCGTCGGACGAGCCGATGTCGACGACGACGAGTCCGTCGGGGTGCCGGGTCTGGGCGACGAGGGCGTCCAGGGTCCGGTCGAGGTGCCCGCCACCGTTCGCCGCCACCAGCACCGCGGTGACGCGGGGCTGGGCGGACCGGGACGGGGCCGACCGGGTTTGCGCGGGACTGGTCTGCATGACGCGCGTCACTCTACGGTCTGCCGGGCGGGGCTCCCGCGCCCGCCGGCGGCGTGCCGTGAACCTGTGGGACCCATCAACGCGAGGTGCCGGTCGGAGCCAGCACCTGCCTCCAGGCCGTCAGGCGCGGCGGCGGAGCTTGCGGCGTTCGCGCTCGGACAGCCCGCCCCAGATCCCGAAGCGCTCGTCGTTCTCGAGCGCGTACTCCAGGCACTGCGACCGGACCTCGCAGGACGTGCAGATCTTCTTCGCCTCGCGCGTCGAGCCTCCCTTCTCGGGGAAGAACGCCTCGGGGTCGGTCTGCGCGCACAGCGAGTCGACCTGCCACGCGAGCGGGTTCTCCTCGTCGGCCTCGGCGCGACGGACGCCGGGGACGCCGAGCGCCACCGGATCGACGTGCCAGTCCTCCGGCACGTCGGCGTGGAAGTCGGAACCGTTCACCCTGATCACCCCTGACATGTCGACGACGGCCTGCAACGACCGGAGCCGCTGCCTGTAATTACAGCGGTGTCATTCGCCGGAGTCAAGTCGCGGATCATAGAAGGCTCTGACCGTCGCGGCGTGTCATGTCCCCCGTACGGGCGTGTCGCAGCGGTTCTGTCCTGCCGACGGGGGACACGGCAGGCACCGGAACAGGGTCAGCCGACGCGGCGACGGGCCTCCCACGCGCTCGACACCATCTCGTCGAGCGTGTGCCGCATCGCCCACTCGAGGTCGCGGGCCGCGGCCTCGCCGGTGGCGACGATCCTGGCCGGGTCGCCCGGGCGACGCGGTGCGACCTCGGGCTCGAAGGCGATGCCGGTGCCGGCCGCCATCGCGTCCATGATCTGCCGCACGCTCACGCCGTCCCCGCTGCCGAGGTTGTAGGCGCGCTCGAGCTGCTCCCCCGCCTCGAGCTTCCGGGCCGCGACCGCGTGCGAGTGCGCGAGGTCGGCGACGTGGATGTAGTCCCGCACGCACGTGCCGTCCGGGGTGTCGTAGTCGGTGCCGTTGATGCGCGGCGTCCGGCCCGCGAGCAGCGCGTCGAACACCAGGGGGAACAGGTTGTGCGGGCTCGCGTCGTACAGGTCGGGCTCCCCCGAGCCCACGACGTTGAAGTAGCGCAGCGACGTCGTGGTGAAGCCCGCGGCGACCTCCATGTCGCGCAGGAGCCACTCGCCGATGAGCTTCGACTCGCCGTAGGGCGACTCCGGTGCCTTCGGGGTGTCCTCGACGACGACGTCGACGTCCGGCGTGCCGTAGACCGCGGCGCTCGAGGAGAACACGGCCTTGGTGGCGCCGTGCTCGGCCATGGCCCGGAGCAGGGTCGCGGTGCCGGTGACGTTCTGCTCGTACGTGTGCAGCGGACGCTCGACGGAGACGCCGGCGTACTTGAAGCCCGCGACGTGGACCACGCCGCTGACGGCGTGCTCGCGGAGCGTGGCGGCGACCAGGTCGCCGTCGAGGATCGTCCCCTCGACGAACGGCACGTCCTCCGGCACGAAGGCGCGGAAGCCGCTCGACAGGTCGTCGAACGCGACCGTGTCGATGCCGGCGGCGCGCAGGGCGCGGACGACGTGGGACCCGATGTACCCGGCACCGCCGGTGACCAGCCAACTCATGCTCGTCACGCTAGCGGACGGCGTGGCACCGTCCGGCCGCACGTCGGTGCGTGTTCACGCACCCGTCGCGATGAAGACCGTCGAGGTGACCCCGGCGGCGACGTCCGCCTCGACGGTGACGTCCCCCTCGTCCGGCGTGACGTAGCAGGACTCCCCCTGCCGGAGCAGCGTCGCCGACCGCGCACCCACCAGCGTCACGGCACCGGCGGTGCACACCGCGATCGACGGACCGGACAGCGGGGCGACCCCGCCCGTGCCGAGCCCGACCGGACGACCGTCGCCGGTGACGCGCACGAGGGCGAAGCCGACGCCCTCCGGCGCGAAGCGGTCGACCCCGGCGTCCAGGTGCTCCGGCACGAGGACCGGTGCCGGGTACGCCGTGAAGTCGAGCACGCGGAGCAGTTCGGGGACGTCGACGTGCTTCGCCGTCAGACCGCCGCGCAGCACGTTGTCGGACGGCGCCATCAGCTCGACGCCGAGACCGTCGAGGTAGGCGTGGACGTTCCCGGCGGGCAGGTACATCGCCTCGCCCGCGGCGAGCGTGACCCGGTGCACGAGCAGCGACACGACGACGCCGGGGTCGCCGGGGTACGCCTCGGCGAGGTCGACGACCGTCTGCACGTTCGGGGTGCGCTCACCCTCGGGCAGGGCCGCCGCGAGGTCCGACGCGGCCTGCACCACGGCGAGCGCCGAGGGGTCGGCCGTCTCGAGCCAGCGGACGGTGTCCTCGAGCCCGTGCGCCAGGTGCGCCAGCAGCGGGCCGAGCCGACCGCTCCCGGCGTCGAGCGCCTCGACCTCGACGGTGGTGTCGGCGACCGGGCGGAACCCGCTGAGCGCCTCGAAGCGCTCGCTCAGCGCCACGACGAGCTCGGGCTTCGGGAACGGGTCCTTGTAGTTGCGGGACGGGTCGTCGAGCGGGACGCCCGCCGCCTCCTCGCGCCGGAACCCCTCCTCGGCCTGCTCCGGCGTGGGGTGCGCCTGCAGCGAGAGCGGCGCGTCGGCGGCGAGGAGCTTCAGCAGGAACGGCAGACCGCTCCGGTCCGGGCCGAGGGCGACCTCGGGTTCCGCGTCGATCCAGTCGCGGAGTGTGTCCGCGCCACCGACCATCGCCGGGTTCACGACGACGCTCGGGCTGCCGGCGTGGGCGCCGAGCCAGAGCTCCGCCTGCGGCGCCCCCGTGACGGTCCGACCGAGCAGTTCGGGGATCGCGGTGACGGATCCCCACGCGTAGTCGCGAGGCGTGTTGGTGATGCCGAGGAACATGCCCCGAGCGTAGCGGCAGGGATGCGACATCCCACCGAGGGGACATCGACGATCCGCGATACGTAGACTCACCGCGATGTCCGATCCGCGCCGCTCCGAGTCGACCCGTTGGGACGTCCAGGGGTTGCGCGCGTTCGCCGTGCTGGCCGTCGTGCTGTACCACCTCTGGCCGAACCGGCTGCCCGGCGGGTTCGTCGGGGTCGACGTCTTCTTCGTCGTCTCCGGGTACCTCATCACCGGGCACCTCCTGCGCGAACAGCTCCGCTCCGGGCGCATCGCCCTCGGTGCGTTCTGGGCCCGGCGGGCGAAGCGTCTGCTGCCCGGCGCCTTCCTGACGCTCGCGGCGACCGGGGTCGCCGTGCTGCTCGTCGTGCCGAGCACGCTCTGGGGGCAGTACGGCCGCGAGCTCATCGCGGCGAGCGTGTACGTGCAGAACTGGCAGCTCGCCTCGGACTCGGTCGACTACCTCGCCTCGGACAACCAGCCGTCCCCCTTCCAGCACTTCTGGTCGCTGTCGGTCGAGGAGCAGTTCTACATCGCGCTCCCGGTCCTGCTCGTGGCCCTCGCCGCGCTGCTTCGGCGGGCCCGCACCCTCTCCCCCGTGACGACGGCTCGCGTGCTGCTCGGCGCGGTGGTGGTGCTGTCGCTGGTGTGGAGCATCGTCGAGACGCGGACCGCACCGGGGGTCGCCTACTTCTCGACCGCGACGCGGGCCTGGGAGTTCGCGCTGGGCGGGCTCGCGTCGACGGTCGCGCTGCCGCGGCCGGTCACGACCGTCGCGCGGTCGGTGCGGACGGGAGGCGCGTGGCTGGGTGTCGCGGGTCTGGTCGCGTCGCTCTGGGTCGTCACCCCGGCGACGCCGTTCCCGGGGTCCGCAGCGATCCTGCCGGTCACGTCCGCGGCACTGGTGGTCCTGCTCGGTGCGCGTTCCGGGCTGGAACGGCTCGGCCGCCTCGCACCGGTCGCCTTCGTCGGGCGCACCTCGTACGCCGTCTACCTCTGGCACTGGCCCGCGATCGTGCTGCTGCCGCTCGTGACCGGGCACGCACTCGGGACCCGCGACAAGGTGGCGGTCCTCGTCGGTGCCCTCCTCCTGGCCGCGGTGACGACCCGGTTCGTCGAGGAGCCGCTGCGGTTCTCGCGCAGGATGCGCACCCTGCGGCCGCGGCGGGTGGCGCTCCTCGGCGCGCTGGCGACGGTCGTCGTGGTGGGGATCGGTGCCGCCACGCTCGGCGCCCTGGAGGTCCAGCAGGTGCAGGCGGCCGCCTACCAGCGCTCCCTCGAACGCGGCGACGTGCCCTGCTTCGGCGCGGCCGCCCGCATCGGCTCGGCGGAGCCGTGCGCCGACCCCCGGCTGGCCGACGTCCGGGTGCCGGCGCCGGCGGCCGCCGGGACCGACGACGCGAACCTCCCGGCGTGCTGGTCGAACACGACGGCGGACTTCAACGTCTGCTCGTTCGGACCGCGGACGGGGGCGCGGGCGCACCTCGCGGCGATCGGTGACTCGCACAACAACGCCCTGATCAGCGCCTACCGGGCGATCGCGGAGCGCAACCACTGGCGGATCGACGTCGCCGGCCACGTCGGCTGCTACCTGACGACCGCACAGCAGCAGGCACCCTCGGTCGCCTACACCGAGGCGTGCGAGGGCTGGAAGCGCGCCGCGATCGCCTGGATCGGGGACCACCCGGACCTCGATGCGCTCGTCGTCACCCACGCCGCGACGAAGAGCCCGGTGATCGTGCCGGAGGGGTCGACGAACGAGCAGACGGTCGTCGACGGGCTCGTGGGCGCGTGGCGCACCGCCGTCGACGCGGGCGTCCCCGTGATCGCGATCCGGGACAACCCGGTGACCGGTGCCGGCACCCTGGACTGCCTCGCGCGGATGAGCGGTCCGACCACCGACGCCTGCGACACCCCGCGCTCGGTGGCGACCGCGCCGTACGACGGGACCGAGGACGCGGTCCGCGCGGTCGGCGACCGGGCCCGCGCGATCGACCTGACCGACTCCTACTGCACGGCCACGACCTGCCCGGCGGTGGTCGGCGGCGTGGTGGTGCACCGCGACCCGACGCACGTCACCGGGACCTTCGCGCGGACGCTGGCCCCGTACCTCGGCGCAGACCTGGAACGCGCGCTCGCCTCGCTCGCACGGTGACCGGCACTAGCCTGTCACCGTGACGAACACCTGGCCCGTGACGCGCGGCTCCGTGCCGGAGCGCGAGGCCACCGCGCTCGCGACCGCCGTCCTGCTCGTCCTCTTCGCCGGGGACGCCCTGCCGAACACCCTGACCTGGTACGGCGCAGCGGTGGTCTGGGCGGCGCTCGGGTGCTGGGGCGTCTCGGTCGTGGTCCGCGCCCGCCCGAGTGCGGCGCGCACACCGCTCGCGCTCTGGTTCTTCCTCGCGTGGTGCCTGGTCTCCGTCGCGTGGTCGCACTGGCGCCCCGCCACCCTCGCGAGCACCGTGGTCCAGGTCCTGTGCGCGGTCGTCGCCTTCGCGATCGCGTCGACGCTGACCTGGCGCCGCATCCTCGACGCGGCGAGCACCGCGTTCCGGTCGGTGCTCGCGCTCTCGCTCCTCTTCGAGGCGGTCGTCGCCGTCGTCGTCCGGCACCCGATCGCGCCGATCTGGACCGACTACGGCGACCGGGAGATCCCGGACGCCTTCTACTTCTCCCGCGCCGAGCTGCTCACCGGCGGGCGCATCCAGGGCCTGCCCGGCAACGCGAACCTGCTCGCGATGGTGGCGCTCCTCGCGGCGATCGCGGTCGCCGTGCAGCTCGCCGAGGGCCGGATCCGCCGGAGTCGGGCGATCGGCTGGCTCGCCGTCGCCGCCCTCGTCCTCGCGCTCACCCGGTCGTCCACCGTGCTCGTCGCCGCGGTGGTCGTCGTCGTCGTGCTCGCGCTCGCGCTGTGGATCCGCCGGACCCCGACCGAGCGGCGGACACCCCGGTACCTGCTCGTCCTCGCCGCGGCCGTGGTGGCCGCGGTCGCCGCCGTCGCCCTGCGCGGGCCGATCACCGCGCTCCTCGGGAAGAGTCCCGACCTCACCGGCCGCGGCGAGATCTGGGCCGGCGTCGTCGGCCTCGCACAGCAGCACCCCGTGCTCGGCTGGGGCTGGATCGGCTACTGGTGGCCGGACATCCCCGTGCTCGCGGAGCTCGCACCGCGGAACGGCGTCACGTACCTGCAGGCCCACGACGCGTACCTGGACGCCTGGATGCAGACCGGCATCGTCGGGCTCGTGCTCTTCGTCGTCTACGTCCTCACGACGCTGCTGCGCTCCTGGGCGGGCGCGACCCGGGTCCGCTTCGGTCCCGACATGCGGCCGCGCGGGTTCGACGCGGTGTCGCTGTTCCCGCTGCTCGTGGTGGCGGCGCTGCTCGTGCAGTCCGTGGCGGAGTCACGGCTGCTCTACCAGGGCAACTGGCTGCTCTTCGCGCTCATCGCGGTGAAGTCGCGCATCGTGCTCGTCGGCGAGGAGCCGGAGAGCGTCGGCGACGGCCCCCGCACGCCGGTCAGCGCCCGGGCGTTCCGGACGACCCGCGCCCGCTGAGGACGAGCCAGCACGGCACGGCGGCACCCCACGGCTGCGCCCGGACGTCGAGCACGAGGTCCGGCTCCGCCCGGCAGAGGCCGATCCGCGCGGACACCTGCGGCTCCCACTCGGGGCCGCCGGCGCGCACGGAGGCCGCGGGCGCGACGTTCGCGACCGCGGCGGCGACGACGGCGGTGACCACGCACCAGCCGACGGCCGCGCCGACGAGGCGACCCGCGCCTCCCGTCCGCTGCACGAGCACCGCGGCTGCCAGCACCGCGGACGACACGAGGAGGACGGCGGACGCGGCCGCGTACCGCGTCGGCGTCTGCCCCTGGAGGCCCGCGACGTCCAGTGCCGCCCAGTGGCCGTCGGCGGACGCGTTGGCGACCAGCGACGCCGCCCAGACGACCACCGAGCCCAGTCCGAGGGCGACCACCAGCGCGCGTGCACGCCAGCTACCCACGAGCACGGCCGCGGTGCCCACGAGGACGAGCGCGACCGTCGGAGCG
This sequence comes from Curtobacterium sp. ME26, assembly GCF_903970945.1. Classification (NCBI taxonomy): domain Bacteria; kingdom Bacillati; phylum Actinomycetota; class Actinomycetes; order Micrococcales; family Microbacteriaceae; genus Curtobacterium; species Curtobacterium sp. ME26. Next base: position 40,132 of record NZ_CAJCKG010000019.1, on the reverse strand, counting down.
ACCAGGACCACCCAGCCGTGCGCGACGACCGCGTGCCCGACCACCCCGAGCCGACGGTCCCAGGACCCCGCGACGGGCTGCAGGAGGTAGCCGACGACGACGTCCGCGACCGCGGGCCCGCCCGGGCGCGACTCGCGGACCGAGGTCGTCGCCGTCAGGACCTGCGCGGCACCGGCGGCGACCGTGGCCACCGTGACCGGGAGCGCCCGCAGCACGGACCACCCCGGCGAGCCGGGTGCCCGCCACCAGGCGAGGACGAGGAGCGGGGTGAAGAGGAGCGCCTGGGGCTCGGTCAGGACCACCGCCGCAGCGGCGACCGCGACGACGGCCGCGGACCACCAGGACCGGGCACGGTGCGCGAACAGCCAGGGCGCGACGACCAGGGCGAACCAGTGCAGGTTCGCCGCGTTGCCGCTCACCTCGTACGGAACCACCGGCACGACGACCGGGACCGCGGCGAGCACGAGGCGCAGCGGCCACGCCGGGACCACCTCCCGCGCGAGCACGAAGACCCCGGCGGCCACGAGCCCGACCGCCGCGCAGCTGAGCGCCGAGACCGTCAGCGCGTACTGCTCGACGGGACGGCTGACGGCGACGTCCACCACGAGTCGCGGGACGACGTGGAGGTAGCCCGCGTACGGACGGAGGAGCGTGCCCTCGAAGCCGTACTGCAGCCGTTCGCGCAGGAAGACCCCGGCGTCCTCGGCCCACGCGGTGCCGCGTGCGACCGGGCCGAGCCGGTACCAGGCGAGGGTGGCCGCGAGGACGGCGACGACCAGCGCGGCAGCGGCCCGCGACCCCACCGAACGCAGCGCCCTCATCGCCGACGACGATATCGCGCTGCGCGATCACGCCCGTCGACACACGCCGCGCAGCGCCCGCCACGCCGGATGCGCAAGGATGGGGAGGTGACGGACGGACGGGTGACACGCGGAGCGCTCGCACGCCGGTACCTGTCCGCCTGGATCGGCTTCTCGGCCGGTGGTCGGTTCAGCCAGGCCCTCGCGACCGTGATCGTCCTGTTCGCGTTCGGGCAGCCCGCCGTGCACGACGTCGTCGGCACGGCCGGGACCTGGTCGGTGCTCGTGACGCTCGTCGTGCTCGCCGGCCTGAGCCTGCTCGGTCAGCGGTACCGGATCGAGTGGCACGGCGTGCTCCCGCTCTCCCTGCTCGCCTTCGTGGGGTTCTGCGGGCTGAGCGTGCTGTGGAGCCAGTACTCGTGGGTCGCCCTCCGCGGCTTCACCGAGACGGTCGGCTTCGTCGGTCTGGGTCTGTACCTGGCGCTCGGCCGCGACCTCGTGCAGGTCATCCGGGCGTCCGGCGACGCCTTCCGGATCCTGCTCGTCGTCGCCCTCGGGCTCGAGGTCCTGTCCGGTCTCGTGCTCGACGTCCCGTTCCCCGGGTTCGGCATCCGTGGCGACATCGCCTACGGCGGTCCGATCCAGGGCATCGGCGGCACCCGCAACTTCATGGGCTTCGTCGCCGCGACGGCGCTCGTCACCTTCGTGGTCGAGTTCCTCACCCGCTCCGTGACGACGTGGCGCGCGCTCGCGTCGACCACCCTGGCGGTCATCACCCTGATGCTCGTGCAGTCCCCCATCACCGGGCTCGCGATGATCGCCCTCGCCGTCACCGCCCTCGCGCTCTGGGCCCTGCGGCACGCGAGACCGACGACGAGACCGGTGGTGAACACGGTGCTCGGCGGCACGGTGCTCGCCATGCTCGTGCTCGCGGTGCTGGCACGACAGCGGATCCTCGCCGAGATCGGTGCCGCCGGCGGCACCCGCACGCGCATCGACCTGTGGACGCAGATCCGGGTCCTCGCGGAGCAGTTCCCCATGCAGGGCTGGGGCTGGGTGGGCACGTGGCCGTCCGAACCCGTCGTGCCGTTCGTGGCGTTCGTCGACCCGTCGGGGGTCCGCTACACGTCTGGCCTCAACGCCTTCGTCGACGCGTCGCTGCAGATCGGGCTCGCCGGCACCCTGGTGCTGGCCTTCGCGGCGCTCCTGGCGTTCGCGCGGGCCTGGGTCACCGCCACGACCTTCCCCGGGGTCGCCTACGTGTGGCCGGCCGCGCTCCTGGTGCTGCTCGGGGTGACGAGCACGGCCGAGAGCTACCTGCTGCACGGGGCCGGACTGATGGTGTTCACCGCGGTCCTCGTGATCGCGGCACGACGACGGTCCTGGCGACGGCACCTCCCGCGGGTCTGACCCGCTCGTGCCGGACCGTCGCCCGGACCGCCCGGACCGCCCGGGTCAGCGCAGGACGAGCGCTCCGCCGTCGGAGAGCACGAGCGCACAGGGCAGCACCGCGTCCCACTTCGGCACCCCCGGGGCGGCACGGACCGTCGCGGACCCGTCGGGGGTCTCCTCGCAGCCCGGTCGCGCCTGTTGCACCTGCGTCGACCACGGCGGCACCTGCCGCTCCTCGCGACGCGTCGGCACGTGGACGTTGAGCACCGACGTCGCGACGACGCCGGCGACGAGGAGCCAGCCGACCGTGGGCAGCACGATCCCGCGTCGCGCGATGAAGGTGTCCGCCACGACGACGACCGCCGCCAGGAGGAACATCGAGGCCGCCGCGGCGTAGCGGTAGGGCGAGAGCCGGTCGAACTGCGCGGCGGTGAAGGTCGTCCACGTGCTCAGCCCGTTGTTCACCGTGAGGGCGGCGACCCAGACGGCGACCGGCGCGACGACCAGCGCGACCGCCATCCACCGTGCGTCGCCGCCGCGGAGGAACAGCGTCAGCACCAGGAGTGCGATCAGGACCGCTCCCGGAGCGAGCACGACCCACCATCCGTGGGCGAGGATCTCCGCGCCCACGCGGTGCACGTCGGGGTCCCACATCGCCGCGACCGGCTGCGCGAAGAAGCCCGCGAGCAGGTCGACGAGGCCCGTGTTCCCGTGGGTGTCCGTCCGGGGGTACAGCACCGCCGTGAGCAGTTGCGCTCCGACGCCGAGGGCTCCGGCGACGACCACCGGCGCCGACCGCACGTTGCGGAGGTGCAGCAGGAACAACGGCAGGAACAGCGCCGCCTGGATCTCGGTGAGGGTGATGACGAGGGCGACGATCGTCAACGCGGCCGACGACCACCACGACCGCGGGCGGAACGCGAAGACCCACGGCGCGAGGAAGAGCATGTACCAGTGGAGGTTGGCGGTGTTGCCGCCGATCTCGACCGGCACGAGCGGCGTGACGACCGGGACCAGCGCCAGGACGGCACGGAGTGCGGGCGCGCGCACCACGTCGCGGGCGAGCAACCAGACCGCCGCACAGACGAGTCCCGTGATCGCACAGGACAGCGCTGCGATCGTCGTCGAGTAGGCCTCGATCGGACTGATCGCCACGGCGACGTCGACGACGATGCGCGGGACGAGGTGCAGGTACCCCTCGTAGTGATGGAGCAGGGACGCGACCGGACCGAGCTGCAGGCGCTCGTTCAGGAAGCGTCCGGAGTCCTCGGCCCACACGATGCTGCGGGTCACGGGCCCGAGACGGTACCAGAGCAGCGCGGCGGCGAGCAGGGCGAGCACGGCCGCCGCGATCCAGTCGCCGACGGACGACGATCGACCGCGCGCCACCGTGCGGTCGTCCCCGTCCACCCGGCGGCGTCCGCGGTGTCGGACGGCGTCCCCGGTGCGAGGTCCGGCCGCGTCCGCCGCGGACGGGTCCGTCACGGCGTTCGACGCGTCGGTCATCGGGTCGTCGTGCGGCGACGGCCGAGGCGTCGTTGCACGCCCCACTGGGTGACGCGGAGCATCGCCTCGACGACGATCGCCTGGCTCATCTTGGACTCACCGCGGAGCCGGTCGCGGAACCGGATCGGCACCTCGACCACGACGCCGCCCAGGTCGTGCACCCGGAGGGTCATGTCGACCTGGAAGCAGTAGCCCTTCGAGTCGATCGAGTCGAGGTCCATGCGCGCGATGGCGTCGGCGCGGTAGACACGGAAGCCGGCCGTGACGTCGTGGACGTCGAGCCCGAGCATGACGCGGGCGTAGGCGTTCCCGCCACGGCTGAGGAACTCGCGGTGCCGGGGCCAGTCGACGACGGACCCACCGGCGGTCCAACGGGAGCCGATGGCGAGCATGACGTCGTCCGAGGGGTCGGCGTCGGCGACGGCGGCGATGAGCGCCGGCAGCCGGTCGGCGGGGTGGGAGCCGTCGGCGTCCATCTCGACGAGGAGGTCGAAGTCGCGCTCGAGGCCCCAGCGGAACCCCGCGACGTAGGCGGTGCCGAGACCGAGCTTGCCCGACCGGCGCAACAGGTGGACACGCTCGTCGTCCTGTGCAAGGGCCTCGACCATGTCGCCGGTGCCGTCGGGGCTTCCGTCGTCGACGACCAGGAGGTGTGCCTCCGGGACGGTCGACAGGACGCGGTCGACGATCTCGTGGATGTTCTCGGCCTCGTCGTAGGTGGGGACGATCACGAGGACGCTGGGGACGGGTCGGTCGTTCATCTCCTGCTTCCGTCGACGGTGGTCGGACCGACGACGGTGTCCGAGTCTAGAGGGCCGTGGCCCGTCACCCCGACGTCGCCACGGCCGGTGGCGGATCCGCCCTCCTCCGTCGAGCGCTCACCCACGGCCCACGGCGCTGCGGACGGCGCGGTGTGGTCGCCGCCGTCGACGACCACCGGTCGCGCGGTGTCACGCACCGGCGACCGCAGCGCACGGAGGGTCAGGGCGACCGCCACGCCGAGCAACAGCACCGCGGCCGCCGCGACGAGGCCGAAGCCGGCGGTGCCGATCGGCGTCTGACCGACGAGGAGGCGCAGTCCGAGCACGGTCACCTTCAGGTGGAAGCCCTCGTAGTAGCCGCGGTACGCGACCGACCAGCCGTAGACCGTCATGAGCGCCGCCGCGACCACCACGACCCTGCCGAGACGACGTCGGTCGTCCTCGCTCCGGACGAACCGACGCCAGGCGATGGCGCTCAGCACGGCGAGGACGCCGACCAGGACGAAGTAGTAGCGCCCCTGGATGCCGCCGATCGTCGTGGTGCGCAGGTACGTCGACCAGTTGTTCTGGAAGCCGGCGACCAGCGTGAGGAGCGGCAGGACCGCGAGCATCCATGCCGTGCGGCGGGAGCCCCGTCGGAAGCCCCACACGAGCAGCACGCCGAGCGCGACCACGCTGAGCGCCGCGATCACGATCGGGCTGGACGGGTACTGGAGCAGCCCGTACTGCCCCCAGAAGGAGTTGGTGACCCGGTTCCACTCGGTGTTGAGGAAGCCGCCGACGTCGGGACCCTCACCTGGCGGGAACTCCTGCGCCCGGATGGACTGCGGCAGCCCGGCCGGCTGCAGCGTGTGGAACACGAGGACGTTCCGCACCCACCACCACGACGTGGCGAGCACCGGGACGACCAGCACGATCGCTCCTCGGAGCCACCGCCCGCGCCCACGGGCGGCGAGGACGACCGCGACGACGGCGAACGGGACGAGGGGCAGCGCCGTGGCCTTGAAGGACACCGCAGCGGACGTCGCGACCGCGAGCCAGGCCACCGTCGCCCAGCTCCGGTCGCCCGTCCAGATCCGGCACACGAGCCAGACGACGACGGCACCGAGGATGATCACCGGCGTGTCGTTGGTGGCGGACGCACCGATGAACCCGACCTGCGGGATCAGGAAGAGCGAGGCGGCCGCCACCAGCGCCGTCCGGGGCGACCGGGTGACCCGTCGCACCGCGGCCCAGACCACGAGCGGCAGTGTGCCGAGGATCGCGACGTTCACGAGCCGCATGGCGTAGAGGTCGAGGTCCCAGCGCAGCTCCGTGAAGCCGATGAGGTGGAGCACCACGGCGATGATCGCGTACCAGGTCGGCGGGTGCTGGGTCATCTGGTTGGTCGCTCCGGTACCCGGAGCCGCCTGGAGGAGCGCTCCCAGCGTGGGTCGGTCGACCTGCAGGAACCCAATGCCCTCGGCCTGCGCCGCACGGGTCGCCGAGAGCAGCTTGAGCTGCGTCGGGTCGGGCCACCCGTGTCCCATCGCGAGCTGCACCGCGGCGTCCCAGTGGGCGATCTCGTCGGGCGACCCGAAGAGCGGCTGGAGCGACGCCCAGACGACCAGGACCGCGACGAACGCCAGGACGATGGCGGTGATGGTGACTCGTTCTCGTCGGCTCGCACGCACGGCGGCCCCTTCGTCGTCTGTACGCATCACCAGCGATCCTACGAGACGCGGGCTACTGCACCGTCACCGACCGGCAGCCGAGCGTGGTGTTCGTCGCACCGTTCGCGTCGATCGCGTACACGCACACGGTCGAGGTGCCCTTCGGTGCCGCCACCGTCGCGGTGTAGCCCGCGGCCGAGCCGGCAGCCGGGTACGCCGTCGCGACGTCCGGGCGGGACTGACCGGTCCGCAGGACGGTCGCCCGGTCGCCGACGTACACGTGGACGGCGATCGGCGCGTTCCCGGTGTCCGGGTCGTACGCCCAGCCGCGCACCGCGACACCACCGGACGTCGCCGCGATCGAGTCGACGCGACCGACCGGCGAGCTGCCGGCCTCGACGGTCCGGCACCCGAGGTTCGGGTTGCCCGACCCTGCGCCGGTGTTGATCGCGTAGACGCACACCTCGTGCTCGCCCGGTGCCGCCGCGATCGTCGTCTGGAAGCCGTGCGCGGCGCCGAAGGCCGGGTACGCGGAACCGATGTCCGGGCGGGCCACGTTCGCGGCGATGCGCCGACCGACCCCGTCCACGTACACGTCGACGTTGATCGGGGCCGCGGTATCGCCGTCGATCGCCCAACCGCGCAGCGAGAGCCCGCCCTGGACCGGGGTGACCGCGTCCACACGGCCGTCCGGCACGCTCGCGACGGCCCGCACCGTGGTGCAGGAACCGAGCCGGGTGTCGCGTCCGTTGCCGACGTTGACCGCGGTCACGCAGACCGCCTGCGACCCGCTCGCGGCCGGGATCGTGGCCTCGTAGCCGTGGGCGGAACCGGCGGACGGGTAGGCCCGGCCGACGTCGGTGCGCGTCCGGTCCGCGGACACCTGGGTCACCTTGCCACCGATCGAGACCTTGACGCTCAACGCCTTCGTCGGCTGGTCGGGATCGAAGGTCCAGCCACGGACGGCGACGCCGCCGACGACCGCCCGCACCGAGTCGACGCGACCGTCGGGAGCCGCCTTCGTCACGGTCACCGTCTTGCACCCGATGCTCTGGTTGCGGGTGCCGTCCACGCTGATCGCCGACGCGCACACCTCGTGCTTGCCCGGCGCTGCCGCGATCGTGAGGTCGAAGCCGTGCCCGTCGCCGAAGCCCGGGTAGGCCTTGCCGACGTCGGGGCGACCGACGTTCGCGGTGTACCCCGCACCGGCCGAGTCGACGAACACGTGCACACGCGTGGCAGCTGCGGTCGTCGGGTCCAGCGCCCAGCCGCGCACCTGCACAGCGTCCCCGGCGTCGACGACCGAGTCGAGCTTGCCGATCGGCTTGGCAGAGGCGGTGGGCGAGCCGAACCAGTCGCTGTACATGCGCCAGAAGTTGCGGTTGCCGTAGGCCGAGCAGCCGTCACCGGTGCCGTAGAGGTTGTTCAGCGCGGCGGTGTTCGGCGTGTACGGCGTGTAGTAGTACAGGGCCGCGGTCGCCTTGTTCTGCACGGCGACGCCCTTGGTGCCGCACGAGGTCGGCACGTTGTACTGGATCTGCCGGGTGCCACCGGGCGCGAACCAGGTGAAGTAGTTGCTCGTGCCCGAGGGGTTGCCGTAGCGCTTCCACTGCCACGCAGCCCAGTACACCTGGTTGCCCACGCCCGCGTAGGCCGGGTCGCAGCGGCCCTGCGCGTTGTCCGGGCAGGCGTAGCCCATCGCCCGCTCGAGCACGGCGGCGGAGGGGCCGCGCGAGGTCACGAGCGCCTGCTCCTTCTGCAGCGTGACGAGGATCACCTTCGGGCTGATCGAGCACGCCCGACCGACCCGCGTGATGATGTCGGCCGCCGAGAGCGAGGAGCCGCCGGTGAGCGCACCGCACATGGCGTCGGCGCCGTGGCTGTTCAGCGAGTAGCGCCCGTTGCGGAGGCAGCCGCTGTTCGTGCACGAGCCGACCTGGCCGTTGAGGAACGACTGCACCTGCGACGCCGACATGGAGTCGCCGTCGTAGAAGTTCGCGTCGGAGATGATGTTGCCGGCCTGGAACGACGACCCGCTGAGCGCGTCGGCGCGCTCCTGGGAGGACGTCGGGCCGGCGAGCTGCACGGCGACGAGCACGCTCGCGAGCATGAGCACGCTCGCGAACGCGGCGATGACCTTCTTCACGTCGGGGGCCTTCCTGCGGGGCGACGACGGGTGACGGGAGGTACACGGGTTCGGGAAGCGGATCGGCCGACCCTGGAACGGCCTGATCCACACGTGTCGCATCAGGTTACATCGGTCACAGCGATCACACAGCCCCCGTCTGTCCCCCCGTCCGGGAGGCGCGCGGCGCGTCCGTCGGGCGGGCTGCGGTGACCGAGCGGGCCGCTCTCCGGGCGGCGGCTGCGCGGTCCGTCAGCCCCCGTCGACCAGCAGGGCCTCGACCGCGCGACGCGCGGAGCCGTCGACACCGTCGCGCCGACGGGCGCGACGGGCGTGGCGGACGATCCCCGGTGCCTCCCGGACGAACCGCAACCACTGCCCGGTCGTCAGCTGCGCCCCCGCGGGGCGCAGGACGTCGCGCACCAGTCGGGCGAGCGTGCGGAGCACGACGCGCCCGACGAGCGCGGGCGACCCGTTCCGCAGCACCACCGCGAGGCGGTTCCGCATGCTCTGGTACCGCACCAGGGGCGAGTCGCTCCCCGAGCTGGCCGCGTGGCGGTGCGTCGCGACCGCGTCGGGGGCGTGCCGGACCTCGTACCCGGCGAGGCGGAGCCGCCACGCGACGTCGAGGTCCTCGTAGTACATGAAGAGGGACTCGTCGAACCCGCCGACGGCCTCGAGCGCGGCACGCCGGAGGAACACCGCACCGCCGGAGAAGCCGAACAGCGGCGCCGTCTCCGGCGCGTCCTGCAACGGGCGCAGCCAGTCGCGGTCGCGGCCGTTCCCGGAGCGGTCGAGCACCACGCCGGTGCCGTTGACCAGCGTCCGGCCCGCCGGCGTCCGACGCCACCGGCCGCCGTGCGGCGCCACGAGGTCGTCCGGCTCCGGGTCCGTGCCGGTCGGGACCGGGGCGAATCCGCCCTCGAGCACCACCGTCGCGGCGACCGCGGCGACGCGCTCCCCGCCGGCCCGGAGCGCGGCGAGTCCGCGGTCGAGGAACCCGTGGTCGGCGACGGCGTCGTTGTTGAGGAGAACGACGACGTCCCCGGTCGCCGCCGCGAGGCCGCGGGACACCCCGCCGGCGAACCCGGCGTTCGTGCGCTCCGGCACCACCACGACCGACGGCAGGTCGGCCCGGTAGGCCGCCACCGTGTCGTCGTCCGCCTCGTTGACGACCAGCACGAGCTCGACGGCCGCCTCGACGCGCTGCGACAGGACGGACGCGACGGCCCGACGGGTGAGCTCCGGCTGGTGCCAGTCGACGATGATCACGGAGACGTCCACGGCCCCAGTGTCGCAGGCGGCGCGGGGCCGCGGGCCGCCGAGCACGCCCGGGTATAGTGGTGCCGCTTTCCGGGCGACCGTTCCGAGGGCACCACCGCAAGCCGACCCATGGAGTCCTTCCGTGTCCACTTTCGCGCCCCGCGTGTCCGTCGTCGTCATCAACTTCCGCGGGACGGACGACACCCTCGAGTGCATCGCCCGCCTGACCGAGGTGGACTGGCCGGCCGACCGGCTCGAGATCGTCGTGGTCGAGAACGGCTCCGGCGACGACAGCGAGCAGCGCCTCCGCGCCGAGCTCGGCGGGCGGTCGAACGTCCGCATCATCGTCTCCGCCGAGAACCTCGGCTTCACCGGCGGCAGCAACCTCGGCGCGCGCGAGGCGACCGGCGAGGTCGTCGCGTTCCTGAACAACGACGCGAAGCCCGACGTCAACTGGATCAAGGAGGGCATCGCCGGCTTCGCCCCGAGCCCCCGGGTCGCGGCGGTCGCCAGCAAGGTCCTCGACTGGGAGGGCAAGACCATCGACTTCGTCGAGTCCGGCCTGTCCTGGTTCGGCATGGGCTACAAGAACCACATCGCCGAGCTCGACGACGGCCGCTTCGACGCCGCGCGCGACCTGCTCTTCGGCACCGGCTCGGCGCTCTTCGTGCGCCGCGACGTCTTCCTCGAGGTCGGCGGCTTCGACGAGGGCCTGTTCATGTTCTATGACGACGTCGACCTGGGCTGGCGCCTCAACCTGCTCGGGTACCGGGTGCGCTTCGCCCCGCGCTCCGTGGTCTTCCACAAGCACCACGGCTCGATGAAGTCGTTCGGCGACCACCGCGAGATGTACCTGCTCGAGCGGAACGCGCTGCACCTGCTCTACAAGAACCTCTCCGACGAGAACCTCGGCACCTTCCTGCCCGCGGCCCTCGCCCTGCTGGCCCGCCGCGCGGTGGCGAAGAGCGGCCGCGACTCGGAGGAGTTCGACATCCGCCGGTTCACCGGCGCTCCGGACGAGTTCGACCCGACGACGCCGATGTCGAAGGAAGCCGTCGCGGGGCTCTACGCCCTCGACCAGTTCGTCGCCGACCTGCCGGGGCTCTCCGAGGAGCGTCGCCGCATCCAGGGCCAGCGCGTCAAGACCGACAAGGAGGTGTTCCGCCTGTTCGGCGACGCCTTCAAGCCGCTGTTCGAGGACGGCTACTTCCTCCAGGGCTACCAGGCGATCATCGAGGCCTTCGACGTCGAGCAGCCGATGCACCGCACCCGCGTGCTCATCATCACCGGCGACGCCCTCGGCGAGAAGATGGCCGGCCCGGGCATGCGCGCGTGGAAGATCGCCGAGGCGCTCAGCGAGCACAACGACGTCCGCCTCGTCACCTGGAACGTGGCGAACCGGAAGACCGACCGCTTCGAGGTCTCCCGCGTGCCGCTGCAGCACGAGCGCACGATGAAGGACCACGAGGAGTGGGCCGACGTCATCTTCTTCCAGGGCTACGCGCTGCACCACTTCCAGACGCTCCAGCGCTCGAACAAGATCATGGTCGTCGACCTCTACGACCCGATGCACCTCGAGCAGCTCGAGCAGGCGCGGGACAACGGCGACGTGGGCTGGCGCAACCAGGTCCAGAGCACGACCGAGGTCATCAACGCGCAGCTCGAGCGCGGCGACTTCTTCCTCTGCGCCTCGGAGCGTCAGCGCCTGTTCTGGCTCGGGCAGCTCGCCGCGGTCGGCCGCGTCAACCCGGACAACTACCTCGCCGACGACAACCTGAACAAGCTCATCGCGATCGCCCCGTTCGGCATGGACTCCACGCCCCCGGCGCACGAGCGCAAGGCGATCCGCGGCGTGACGCCCGGCATCGGCGAGGACGACAAGGTCGTCATCTGGGGCGGCGGCATCTACAACTGGTTCGACACCCCGTCGCTCGTCCGTGCCGTGGCCAAGGTCGCCGAGACCCACGACGACATCCGGCTCTTCTTCCTCGGGGTCGCGCACCCGAACCCGGACGTGCCCGAGATGGCGATCGTCTCGGAGACGCGGCGCATCAGCGACCAGCTCGGCCTGACGAACAAGCACGTGTTCTTCAACGAGCAGTGGGTGGCCCTCGACGACCGCCAGAACTACCTGCTCGAGGCGGACGCCGGCGTCTCGACGCACTTCGCGCACATCGAGACGACGTTCTCGTTCCGCACCCGCATCCTCGACTACATGTGGGCGAACCTGCCGATCGTCACGACGGACGGTGACAGCTTCGGCGACCTCGTGGCCGCGGAGGGCATGGGCGTCGCGGTCAAGGAGCGGGACGTCGACGGACTCGCCGCCGCGCTCGAGTCGATGCTGTACGACCCCGAAGCCGCCGCCGCAGCGCGTGCCGCCGTCTCCCGCGTCCGCGAGGACTTCACGTGGGAGCGGGCGCTCGAGCCGCTCGTCGAGTTCTGCAAGGACCCGCACGTCGCGGCGGACCGGGCCCACGAGGCCGCCGTGCCCGCCGGGTCGGTCGCCGCCGCCGGACGCCCGCGCGTGCAGCTCAGCCCGGCCCGCGCCCGTGAGCTGCGGTTCCACCAGATCGCGAACAGCCGGCACGGACTCGTCCGCGACGCCCGCCTGGCCGCCTGGTACCTCCGCGAGAACGGCGCGTCGGGCCTCCGCGACAAGGTCGCGAACCGGGCGCGCCTGATGCGGGAGAGCCGGAACGGGCGCTGAACGTCGGCGGCCGTCGACGGTCGCCGATGTACAGTTGTCCGTCGCCCGCGTCGAACGTTAGGACCCCCCTTGAGCAACATCGTCACCGAGCGGTTCGAGCGCCTCCGGCAGGAACAGATGGTCCCGGCCGGTCGCCCGGCCACCGCCGTCATCGGCTCGCTGCGGGAGATCGTCGCGCACCGCCAGCTGCTCGACCTGCTGATCCGCCGCGACCTGAAGTCCCGGTACAAGGACAGCGCGCTCGGCTTCGCGTGGACGCTCATCCGGCCGCTCGTGCAGCTGGCGATCTACTACTTCGTGCTCGGGCAGATCCTCGGTGCGTCCCGGAACATCCCCGAGTTCGCGATCTACGTGTTCTCCGGGCTGACCCTGTACGGGCTGTTCAGCGAGATCGTCGCCGCCGGGACGGCGTCGATCGTGTCGAACGCCGGGTTGATCAAGAAGATCTACCTGCCCCGTGAGATCTACCCGCTCGCGAGCGTCGGCGCGGCACTGTTCAACTTCGCCGTCCAGCTCGTCGTGCTGCTCGCGGCCGCGATCCTGCAGAGCGGCTTCGCCTGGGTCCGCCTCGACCTGCTCTACTTCCTGCCGTCGGTCGCCGTCGTGCTGATCTGGGCCACCGCGCTGGCCCTGCTCCTCGCGGCGCTCAACGTCTACCTGCGCGACATGCAGTACCTCGTCGAGGTCCTCGTGCTCCTGCTCATGTGGGCCTCGCCGATCGTCTACAGCTGGCAGATGGTCGCCACCCGGGCACCCGAGTGGCTGCTGTCGATCTACACGTCCAACCCGATCACCCTGGCCGTCCTCGGCATCCACCGCGCGTTCTGGACCGCGGGTGCCGACTCCGAGTACCCGTCGCACCTCCTGCTCCGCATGGCCGTCGCCGCCGTCGTCGGGCTGGTCGCGCTCCTCGTCTGCCAGCGCGTGTTCGCCAAACTGCAGGGCAACTTCGCCCAGGAGATCTGACCCCGATGAGCACCGAAGAGATCGACCAGGAGACCCGCTCCCCGTTCCGCGACGCCCCCGCCGTGGTGACCGTGCGGAACGTGTCGAAACGGTTCACGATCCGTAAGGACAACTCGCTCAAGGAGCGCGTCGTGACCCTCGGCCGTGCCGGACGCCGGCACAGCGAGGACTTCTGGGCGCTGAAGGACATCAGCCTCGACATCCCGGCGGGCACCACGATCGGGCTGCTCGGTCCGAACGGGTCCGGCAAGTCCACGCTGCTCAAGACGATCGGCGGCATCCTCGAGCCGACCACCGGCTCCGTCGAGCGTCGCGGACGCCTCGCCGCGCTCATCGAGCTCGGCGCCGGGTTCCACCCGGACCTGACCGGCCGCGAGAACGTCTACCTCAACGCCGCGATCCTCGGCCAGACGCAGGAGGAGACCGAGGCCCGCTTCGAGGACATCCTGCAGTTCTCCGGCATCGGCGACTTCATCGACACCCAGGTGAAGTTCTACTCGTCCGGCATGTACGTGCGACTCGCCTTCGCGGTCGCCATCAACACCGACCCCGACGTCCTGCTGGTCGACGAGGTCCTGGCCGTCGGTGACGAGCAGTTCCAGAAGAAGTGCCTCGACAAGATCCGCGAGTTCCAGGAGCAGGGCCGCACGATCATCCTCGTGTCGCACTCCCTCGGCCAGGTGCAGGAGCTGTGCGACTCCGCCGTCGTGCTGCACCACGGCGAGGTCAAGTTCCAGGGCTCCGCCCGTCTCGCCGTGAAGAACTTCCGCGAGATCCTCGAGGGCCGTCGCCTGGCCGAGGCCGAGGCGGCGCACCCGGAGGAGGACGCGAACCCCGCGACGGTGGAGCGCGTCGAGCTCGAGATCCCCGGCCGCGCCCCGGGGTCGGAGCACCACCACGGCGACGACCTCGTGGTCCGGGCGACGTTCTCCCACAAGGACGTGCTGCCCGAGTGGCGCGCCGGCATCAAGATCGAGAACCACCTCGGCCACCCCGCCTTCGGCATCGACAGCCGCCAGACCGAGGTCCGGCACGACCCGCTGCGCGGCACCGCCACCGTCGAGTGGCACCTGAGCGACCTGCGCCTGGGCGGCGGGCAGTACTTCGTCCACGTCTTCCTGGCGAAGCCGAACGGCGAGCACATCGTGATCCAGCGCGAGGCCGCGCGCTTCGTGGTCGAGGACGAGGACACCCAGTCCGGCATCGCCTGGACCCGGACGACCGAGCGCCAGGTCAGGGACTGACGTGGGGGCACGCCCCGTGCTCGTCGACGCCACCTCGGTCCCGCCCAACCGCGGCGGCGTCGCGCGCTACATCGCCGGGCTGCTCACCGGACTGCACGAACTCGGCGTCGTCGTCGACGTCGTCGCGAAGCCCGAGGACGTCGCCTGGCTGCACGACGCCGCCCCGTCGCACCGGTACCGGGTCGCGCCGTCGTGGACGCGCTCGCGCCCGCTGCGGCTGGTCTGGGAGCAGGTCGGCCTGCCCGGCGTGCTGCGCCGGTCGGGTGCCGAGGTCCTGCACAGCCCGCACTACACGTTCCCGGTGACCCGCGCCTCCCGGACCCTCGTCACCCTGCACGACGCGACGTTCTTCAGCGACCCGGCGGCACACTCGCGCCTGAAGGGCGCGTTCTTCCGGACCTGGACCCGGCTGGCGCGGCGGTTCGCACGCGCCACGGTCGCGCCGAGCGCCGCCACCGTCGCCGAGATCGACCGCTTCGGGGTCCCGGCCCGCCGGCCGACCGCGGTGGCGCACCTCGGCGTCGACCGCAGCGTGTTCCACGAGCCCGGCGCCGACGAGGTGGCCGCCTTCCGGACCGCACACGGCATCGCCCCGGACACCGACTGGATCGCGTTCCTCGGCACGGTCGAACCGCGCAAGCAGGTCCCGGCGCTCGTCGCCGCGCACCGTGGGCTGCCGGACGCTCCCCCGCTGCTCGTCGCGGGCGGCCTCGGCTGGGACGACGAGGCGCGTCGCCTGCTCACGGCCGCCGGTGACCGACCGGGCGCGTCCCTGCGACACCTCGGGTACCTGCCGATCGAGGAACTGCACGCGTTCCTCGGCGGCGCGCGGGTGGTCGTGTACCCGAGCACCGGCGAGGGGTTCGGGTTGCCCGTGCTCGAGGCGATGGCCTCGCACGGGGACGTCCTGACGACGCGTCGGCTCGCGATCCCCGAGGTCGGCGGCGACGCGGTGACCTACACCGAACCGGGAGCCGACGCCATCGCCGACGCACTCGCGGCGATGCTCGCGGACGAGCCCGCGGTGCGGGCGGACCGGGTCGCGCGGGCTGCACGCCGGGCCGCCGGGTTCACCTGGGCGGCCTGCGCCGCGCGGCACGTCGAGGTCTACGCATGACCGCCCGCGCCGCCATCGTCACCGTCTCCTACAACTCGGAGGACGTGCTGCCGGCGTTCCTCGCGTCCACCACGGCCGCGTCGGGTCGGCAGGTCGAGGTCGTCGTGGCCGACAACGACTCCGCCCACCCGGCCGTCCTCCGCGCGGTGGTCGAGGGGGCCGGCGCCCGGTTCCTCGAGCTCGGCGAGAACCGCGGCTACGGGGCCGCCGCGAACGCCGCGGTCGCGACCCTCGACACGGACGTGTCCTGGGTGCTCGTCTCGAACCCGGACGTCGTGCTCGAGCCCGGCGCACTCGACCGGATGATCGCGACGGCCGCGGACGACGCGACGATCGGCGCGGTGGGACCGCGGCTGCTCGAACCGAACGGCGAGGTGTACCCGTCCGCGCGGCTGGTCCCGTCGCTCCGGACCGGACTCGGACACGCCCTGTTCGCGAACATCTGGCCGCGCAACCCGTGGACCCGCCGGTACCGGCAGGACGACGACCACGACGGGCAGCGGGACGCGGGCTGGCTGTCCGGTGCCTGCCTGCTCGTCCGCCGGGACGTCTACGACCGACTCGGCGGCTTCGACGAGCGCTACTTCATGTACTTCGAGGACGTCGACCTCGGGTGGCGGATCGGACGTGCCGGCTACCGGAACGTCTACGAGCCGCGCGCGGCCGCGACGCACGTCGGCGGGACCGCGACGCAGGGCGCCTCGGAGCGGATGCGTCGCGCCCACCACGAGAGCGCGTACCGGTTCCTCGCCGGGAAGTACTCCGCGTGGTGGCTCCTGCCGCTGCGGGTCGTGCTCCGTGCCGCCCTGATCGTCCGCGCCCGCTCCACCCACACGCGCTGACCGCGCGTCGCGGAGCCGGCCCCACCGGACCGCGGTACCCTCGCTCAGCCCTCCGGGCGCATGCAGCGCGCCCCGACCCGATCCCCCTCCCGGAGTCCCGATGAAGACCGCCGTCACCCTCATGGTCCGCGACGAAGCCGACGTCCTGCCCGCCTGGCTCGAGCACCACGTGGCGCAGGGCTTCGACGTCTTCGTGATCACGGACAACGGCTCCGTCGACGGCACGGCCGAACTGCTCGCCGCCTTCGCCGACCGCGGGGACGTCGTCGTCGACCTGCGCCACGACCCGGTGCACCGCAAGCAGCAGGGCGTCGTGGTGACCGGGATGGCCCGGGACGCCGCAGTCCTGCACGGTGCCGACTGGGTCGTCAACGCCGACGCGGACGAGTTCATCGTGCCCGTCGACCGCTCGCTCACCGTCGGGCAGGTCCTCGAACGGCTCGACCCCGCCGTCGGGGCGTTCACCGTGCCGGTCGTGAACATGACCGGGGCGATGGCGGAGTCCGGCGCGGGGCTCGGTCGGCTCCACTGGCGCGACGAACGGAGCGCCGAGGAGCTCCGGGCCGTCGGGCTCCTCGCGCCGCCGAGCTCGAACGCGGTACACGTGGGCGCCCCCGAGGTCGTCGTGGTGCAGGGCAACCACCAGGTGAGCGTGGCGAACGGCGCCCCGGTGCCCGACGAGCTCCGGCTCGAGGTGCTGCACCTGCCGTGGCGCTCCTGGGCGCAGTACGCGCACCGGGTCGAGGTGAGCGGACTGGCCTACGAGGCGAACCCCGAGCTGTCCCCGAGCCCGCGCCACCACGGCATGCGGGACTACCGCCGTCTGCGGGAGGGCGTCCTGCGTGCCGTCTTCTCCCTCCGGTTCGTCGACGACGAGGATGCGGCGGACGGCCCCTTCCGCCGGGACGACACGATCGCCGAGCTGCTGCTCGCGCCACGGGGCGCCGCGACCACCGGCGCCGCCTCCGGCGTCGAGGTGCCCGCCGAGGTCGAGGTGCCCGCAGCCGAGTTCCGGGCGCTCCGGGCGACCGGCCGGGCGGTCCTGGCGCGTGACCACCGCATCGAGGAGCTCGAGGACGCCGTCCGCGACGCCGGGGCGACCGCCGAGATGCTCCGGTCGACCGTGCAGCACGAGCGGGACCGTGCGGACGCCGCGAACCGACGCATCGGCGAGGTCGAGGCCGAGCTGAGCGCCATGCGGGCACGCCGCGTGGTCCGGCTCGCCGACCGGGCCGGCGAGGTCGCGCGCCGGGTGCGTCGCAACTGACGTCGGCGGCGCGCCGCTGAGCATCGGCAGCGCACAGCCCGTCGACGGCAGCGCGCCGCGCTCAGCGCCCGCGCTGCCGCCGCACCGCGTCCAGCAGCACCTCGGCCCGCGCCCGGAACGCGTGCTCCTCGCCGATCCGCCGGCCCCGCTCCCGACGCTCCTCCGCCGTCAGCCGCTCCCCCTCGGCGACGACCGCACGGAGCGTCTCGACCGAGTCGTACGTCCGGACGGCACCGTGGAAGAGCTCGTCGACGCCGGGCACCGGGTCGGTGACCACGAGCGCCCCGGTCGCCGCGGCGTCGAACAGCCGGTTCGAGACGAACCCGTCCCGCGCCATGTCGTGCCAGTGGTCGTTCAGCACGACCCGGGCGTCCCGGTAGAGCGCCGGGAGCTCGTCGTTCGGGACGAACACCCCGCGGTGCACGCCCGCGGGCAGCAGGTCCTCCCACCCCTCGCCCCACACGGCCAGGTCGAGTCCTGCCGCCAGGGCGTCCCGCACGACCGGTCGGAAGACGTCGCGGGTCTTGCCGACGAAGACCGTGCCGAGGTCGGAGTGCTCGGCCGCAGCGGTCGCGTCCGAGGTCACGTCGGGGTGGAAGCGCGTAGGGTCCGTCGCCTGGAGCAGCGGCCGGACCTCGAGCCCGGTCTCGGCGGTCACCCGCGCGGCCCAGACCGGGCCGGCGGCGAACCGCAGGTCGTACCGCGCCAGCTCCGCCGGGCGGACGAGGTCGGGGTGCGAGATGACCCAGAGCACGTTCGTCGCGGACGGGTGCACGGGGGTGTCGTCGAGCCCCCGCAGGGTGAGGGCGACGTCGTCGAGGTGCTCGGACGTCGGGCGGACGTGCGACTCACGGTGGTCGACCACGACCTCCTGCCCGAGCGAGCGCAGTGCCGCCGCCAGGTCGGCGGCGAAGAACGTGTCGCCCCAGTCGTCACCGCGGGCACCGGGGTGCGCCGCGATCCGGATGGACCAGCGCAGGCGTTCGCCCCGGTCGCGGAGCTCCAGGCGGTCGGTGTCCCGTTCCGCGCGCACCAGCGGCTCACGGAGGGCCACGGGTGCACCCGCGGGGTCGGCCGTGCCCGGGGCGGCGACGAAACCGAGCCGTGCGAGCGCCGGTGCCGTCTCGGCGTCGGTGCGGTCCCGCCACACCGCGAGGGCGTCCGCCGCGTCCGTGTCGTAGCGTGCCTCGCGGATCCCGCCGCCGTCGGCCGTCGCGCCCACCGTGACGTACGCCCGGCCCACCGGCAGCGCGACGCACCGACCGCCGGCGGCGTCGGCGGTGTCCCGGGTCAGGCGGGCGACCGCGGTGCGGGTGTCCACGGTGCGGACCGGGGTGGCGAGGTCGGCCGTGCGCGCGGCGAAGCAGGGCAGGTCGGCGGCGAACACCGGCGTGCCCGGCTCGTGCGGGCCGGCGAACGCATCGGCGTCCGCGGCGGGGTGACCGCGCAGGAGCGACGCGACCGGGGCGGTCGGCTGCGGCAGGGCGGCGCCGGCACTGGCGACCAGGTCGTCGGTGGTGCGGAGCACCGGGACCGCGACGACGACGGGCTCGACCACCGCGGCCGTGGTCGGCGTGACGGCCGCGACCAGGCGGTGGTGGGCACCGTCGGGCAGGGTCACCCGTGCGTCCTGCACGAGCACGACCGCGGACCGCAGGAGCGGGCGGGCCGCGGCGACCGCGCCGCCCCACGTGGCGGCGACGGTCGGGCGCGCCACGGTGTACCCGTCCCCCGGCGCGACGGGCGGGTAGGTGCTCGTGGGTCCGGCGTGCACGTCGTGGACCGTGACCACGACCGCCCCGGCACCGGCGGCCCGGGCCGCCTCGACGGTCGGCAGGTGGGCACCCCGGCGGAAGGCGCGCTCGTCGACCGTGACCACGACGTCGAAGCCGTCCGCGTCGGCCTGCGGTGCGTCGACCACCAGGGACGTGTCGACCGGGAGGCGCGGCTCGACCGGCGACGCACCCGCCGTCGCGGGGGTGGTCGTGTCATCGTCCGCGGCGCCGGCGGGCGGCACCGGACCGGACCGCCCGAACAGGCGCCCCAGCCCGGTGCGCGCCATCAGCCGCGGAGCAGGTTCTGCAGGTACACCCCGTAGCCGCCCTTGACGAGCGGGGCGGCGAGGTCGGCGAGCTGCGCGTCGTCGATCCACCCGTTCCGCCAGGCGATCTCCTCGATGCAGCCGATCTTGAAGCCCTGCCGGTCCTCGATGACCTTCACGTACTCGGACGCCTGCATCATCGACTCGAACGTGCCGGTGTCGAGCCACGCGGTGCCGCGGTCGAGGACCTGCACGCCGAGGGAGCCGGACTCGAGGTAGCGCTCGTTGACCGTCGAGATCTCGAGCTCGCCGCGGGCGCTCGGCTCGATCGTCTTCGCGATCTCGATGACCGCGTTGTCGTAGAAGTACAGCCCGGGCACGGCGTAGTTCGACTTCGGCTGCGCCGGCTTCTCCTCGATGGAGACGGCCGTGAAGTCGTCGTCGAACTCGACCACGCCGTAGGCGGTCGGGTCGGCCACGTGGTACGCGAAGATCGTGGCGCCGTCGACCGCGGTGTTCTTCCGCAGGTTCGTGCCGAGGCCGGTGCCGTGGAAGATGTTGTCCCCGAGGACGAGCGCGACGCTGTCGTCCCCGATGAACTCCTCGCCGATGACGAACGCCTGCGCCAGCCCGTCCGGGCTCGGCTGCACGGCGTACTGGATCTCCATGCCGAGCGACGAGCCGTCGCCGAGCAGCGCCCGGAACTGGTCGTTGTACTCCGGGGTCGTGATGACGAGGACCTCGCGGATGCCGGCCATCATGAGCGTCGACAGCGGGTAGTAGACCATCGGCTTGTCGTAGATCGGCATGAGCTGCTTGCTGATGCCCTTGGTGATCGGCCAGAGACGGGTGCCGGAACCGCCGGCGAGGATGATGCCCTTCACGGGTCTCCCTTACTTCTTCGTCCGGAGGGACTCGGTGTACGCGACCGCTTCCTCGTAGGTCGGGAGCAGCCCCTGCTCCGCCGCCTGCTCGAGGGTGGGCGCCGTGGTGTCCTTCTCGGAGAGCACGGGCTCCCCGAGGCCGTCGGGCAGCGTCAGCCCGACGGTCGGGTCGAGGATGGTGATCCCCTTCTCGCGCTGCGGGTCGTAGTGCGCGCTGACGAGGTAGTTGACGGTCGAGCGGTCCTCGAGCGCGACGATCGCGTGGCCGAGGCCCTCGGACAGGTACACGGCCTTGCGGTCGACGTCGTCGATGCGGACGCTGTCCCACTGGCCGAAGGTCGGGGACCCGACACGGATGTCGACGATGTAGTCGATGAAGGCGCCGCGCACGGCGGTGACGTACTTCGCCTGGCTCGGCGCGACGAGGGCGTAGTGGATGCCCCGGGCGACACCGGCCGACGAGATCGACATGTTCACCTGCCGGAGGTCCAGCGGGTGACCGACGGTCTCCTCGAGGACGTCGGCACGGTACGCCTCGAGGAACGCTCCTCGTGCGTCGCCGTGCTGGACGGGCGTGAACTCCCACGCGCCGGGGATCTTCAGTTCGCGGATCTGCACCGCATCACCCTAGCAACGTCCCCGCCGCGGTCAGAGACCGAGCGCCGCGCGCCAGGGACCGTCGGCGGTGATCAGCCGTTCGGCCGTCACGTACGCCCTGGCGTCCGCGACGCGCTGGTCGGCTTCGCGGAGCGCCGTGCCGAGCTGCTGCCGCCAGGAGGCGGGACGGTCGTCGGCGAGCAGTCCGCCGTGGCGCTCGACCCCGTGGTACGACGGCCGGTCCGAGCCGACGAAGGGTAGGCCGAGCATCGTGTACTCGAGGAACTTGAGGTCGCTCTTGGCGTCGTTGAACGGGTCGTCGGTGAGCGGCGCGACGCCGGCCGACCACCGGCCCGCGTGCTGCCGGAGGAAGGCGACGAAGTCCGGGTAGTGGGTCGCGTCCGCCGGCAGCGGCAGCCGGTCGTACCAGCTCGCCGCCTCGTCACCGGTGACCCCGACGATCTCGAGCCGCACCGGACGGCCGTCGTCGTCCGTGAGGCCGTCGAGGGCCGGGCGCAGCAGTTCCAGGTCGTCCGTGTGGGTCGCGGAGCCCATGTAGAGCACCCGCCGCGGGCCGTCCGGGCCCGGGGCGGTGCGTCCGGCGTCCCAGAGTCCCGGCTGGACCGCGTTCGGCACGACGACCGCGTCGGCGACCCCCGCGTCGGCGAGCACCCGCCGGAGGCGGTCGGTCGAGACCACGACCGCGTCCGCGCCGTGGACGAGCCGCTCGACCGAGGCGAGTCGCTGGGGGTCGTACTCGGCGCGCGCGAGCCGGGCACGTGCCTCCCGGCTGAAGAAGTCGTCGTCCACCTCCGCGACCACGCGCGTGCCCTCCGAGGCGGCGCGCGCGAGCGCGGCGTCGAGGTGCGACGCCGGGAAGGCGTCCCGCTGCACGAGCAGCACGTCGAGGTGCGCGGTGTCGGTGCCGTCCGCCCAGCGGGTCGGCTCGACCTGGGCGACGCGTGCGGCCCCCGACGCGGCGAGGGCTGACAGGCGACCGGTGACCCGCACGTGCGCCGAGGCGGGGTGGACGCCGCCGGCTCCGTGGACGACGAAGCCGACCAGCGGCGGTGCGTCCGCCGGCGCGGTCCCGACCGGCGTCGACAGGTCGGGACGCCGGTGCCCGAGCACCCGGGCGATGCGCGAGCGGATCCCGCTCACCACGCTGCCCCGGTGCGGTCCGCACCCTCGGCCGCGGCTGGCGGCCCGACCGCCGGGGAGTCGGTGAGCGTGCCCGGGTCGGTGTCCGGGGTCGGCCGGCGGGGCGTGCGGGTCCGTCGGAGGGCCGCGAGCCACCAGAGCACGAGGACGACGAGCACCGCGACCACCGCGAGCAGTGCGGCGGCACGGGCGATCTGCAACGGGACGGCGGACAGGTACGGCGGCTCGGCGAGGTCGAGGATGGCGTACCAGTTCCACGCTGCGACCGCGGTCCACACGGTGAGGAGCACGGGCGAGATCCACCGGCCCCAGCTCGCGAGGCCGAAGCCCATCACCACGGCGAGCAGCGGCACCATCGGGAGGCCGTACCGCGTCTGCGGCGCCCCGCCCTGCATGACGAAGGCCACCTGCAGCAGCACGAGCAGCACGAAGACGGTGGCGACCATGAGCACGACCAGCGTCTCGCTCCGCACGGGCGACGCCGTGGTCGTGTCCTGCGCGGTCGCGGCCGCGCGGGCCGACCGTCGGCCGGTCCCCGGGAGGCGTCGCGGGGCCGGCAGGGGCAGCGCGTTGCGGCGGAGCCGACGGACGACGAGCACGACGACGCCGAGCACGAGCGGTCCGAGCAACAGGGCCCAGGTCCAACCGGAGTGCTCCGGCGGCTGCGATCCGCGGAAGACGCCGAAGACCCCGCGCCAGAACACGCTCCCGGAGACGACCTCCCAGAAGGTCGAGGAGTCGCGGTGCAGGTGCTGCGCCGACCACTCGGGGTGACTGCCCGCGATGTTGCCGCTCGTCGCGATGTTGTGCAACCAGAACCAGGCCGAGGCCGCGACCGGCGCCGCGAGCACGACGACCGCGGCCACCACCCGACCGACGACGCCGTTCCACGGCCCGGGGCCGGGGCGGAGGCCGCGCGCGCAGAGGAACGACACGACGACCGCAGCGAGGAACACCGCGAAGGTCAGGCGACTGAGCATGCCGGCGGTCGTGACGAGGGTGGCGCCCACCAGCAGGGGTGTGCTGATCCCCCTCCGGATCGCGGTGGCACCGACGCCGAGGGCCAGGGCACCGAGGGCGACGTTCGGCAGGTCGTTGTACACGGCGCCGCCGACCAGGAGCAGCATGCTCGTGCAGGACACGACCACGGCGGCGACCGGAGCGACGTCCGGGCGGCGCGGGGCGATCCGCCGGGCCGCCCAGGCCGCAGCGAGCACCGTCGCCCCGGCGAACAGCGCGTTCACCGCACGGCCGGCGAGGACGGCGAAGTACAGGCTGCCGTCGTCCCAGAGCGGTCCGACCACGGGAGCGAGCAGCCAGTAGAACAGCGGCGGGTGCTGTGCGACCCACTGCACCGGCGGCAGCACCCCGAACGGCGGGTCGATCGTCAGCCCGTTCTCGAACACCGGCAGGGTGCCGTGCCACACGTCGATGACGTAGTCCAGGTGCGCCGGCTCGTCACCGCCGCCGAGCGCCGGCCCCTGGAACCCCACCGCCACCGATGCGAAGACCGCGAAGACCGCCGCGGCGAGGACGACACCGGTGTGGAGCGAAGGGAGGAAGCGGCGCACAGGACGGTATCCTCCCACGGACGGTCGGAGCAGCGCGCCCGGCTCCCCGTCCGTCGCCGACATCGCATAGGCTTGCTGCCGGCCGTCAGGACGTACAGGCGTCGAGCGTGCCGACCTCGGGGGCACGACGCAGCACGCCCCGCCCGGTGCCGACGTCCGTCCGCCGGCTCGAAACCCGACGACGACCCCTGCCGAGGCCGTCCGATCCGACAGAACGAGACCGCAGACCACAGTGAAGCTCTTCATCCAGATCCCCTGCCTGAACGAGGAGCAGACGCTCCCCGCCGTCCTCGAGACGATCCCGACCGAGATCGACGGCGTCGACGAGATCGAGATCCTCGTCATCGACGACGGATCGACCGATCGCACCGTCGAGGTCGCGAAGGCGCACGGTGTCCGGCACTTCGTCCGGCATACGACGAACATGGGGCTCGCCCGCTCGTTCCGCGACGGCGTCGACTACGCCCTGCTCCACGGTGCCGACATCGTGGTCAACACCGACGGCGACAACCAGTACCCGCAGGCGCAGATCGCCGAACTGGTGCAGCCGATCCTGCACGAGCAGGCGGACATCGTGATCGGCGACCGGCAGACGCGGACCATCGAGCACTTCTCCGGCTTCAAGAAGCTCATGCAGCGCTTCGGCTCCTGGGTGGCGTCACGCGCCGCCGGTCTGGACCTGCCCGACGCCGCGAGCGGCTTCCGCGCCTACTCGAAGTACTCGCTCGTCCGGCTGAACATCGTCACCCGGTTCAGCTACTGCATGGAGACGATCGTGCAGGCCGGCTACAAGCGTCTCGCGATCGCCAGCGTGCCGATCACGACGAACGCCAAGACCCGCGAGTCGCGGTTGTTCAAGAACATCTGGCAGCACATGTTCCAGTCCGGCTCCGCGATCGCGCGCGTGTACCTGATGTACCGCCCGATGGCGCTGTTCGCCTGGGTCGCGGTCGTGCTCGGCGCGCTCGGCCTCTGGCCGCTCGTGCGGTACCTGGTGCTCATCGTCAGCGGCAGCACCGGCAACCACCTGCAGTCGATCATCCTCGGGGTGGTCCTGCTCATCACCGCCCTGCTCTCGCTCGTCATCGGCGTCGTCGCCGACCTCACGCGCATGAACCGCACGCTCGCGGAGGAGCAGCTGGACCTGCAGAAGCTCGCCCGGTATGGCGACTGACGCGACCGACACCCACGAGCCGGTCCGCCGGGTCGAACGGGTCGTCGTCGCGGCCGTGACCGTCGCATTCGCGCTCGTCCTGTTCCTGTGGGCGGCCGTCGTGCCCGCCTTCCAGGCACCGGACGAACGCGCTCACCTCGACGCCGTCGTGCACGTCGCGATCGGCGACGGTTGGCCCGACCCCGGTCGACTGCACGTCCTGCAGGCCGTCGACACGTTCGACGACGCCCCGTCGTCGGCGACCGTCGGCGGACTGCTCGACGCCACCGACGCGGGGACGACGGACACCGTCGACCAGATGACCCAGCACCCGCCCACGTACTACGCCGTGGCGGCCGGCGTCCTGCACGCGGTCGACTTCCGCGCGCTGCACCCCGACCAGGCGCTGCTCGCCGTCCGTCTGCTCGGCGCGCTGTTCGTGCTCCCCCTGCCGGCACTCGCCTGGGCGACCGTGCGTCGGGTGACCCGGTCGCCCCGCGCCGCGCTCGTCGGCGCGTTCGCCGTGCTCGGCGTCCCCGAGCTCGCCTCGATCGGTGCGTCCGCCTCGAACGACGCTCCCGTGGTGCTCTTCGCGGGCACGACCGTGTGGCTCGCCGTCCGCGTGCTGACCGGCGACCGACGGGCCCGGACCGCGATCGCGCTCGCCCTGTCGCTCGGTGTCGCGATCCTCTTCAAGGGCACGGCCCTGCCGCTCGTGCCCTTCGTCGCCGTCGCGCTGCTCGTCGCGGGCGCCCCGACGGTCCGGCTGCAGGTCCGCGCACTGCGCACGCTCGGCGTCCTCGCCCTCGCCGCGCTCGTGGGCGCCTGGTGGTGGCTCCGGAACCTCGTCGTCTTCCACACGCTCCAGCCGAGCGGATTCGAGTCGATCCGGCCACCGCAGCCGTTCCCCGCCGGCACCGGACCCGACCCGTTCCGGTTCGCCGACGTCTCCTGGTCGACCATCGCCCGCACGTTCTGGGGCAGCTTCGGTGGCCGCGCACAGTGGATCATCTCGCCGGTCGTCTTCGAGACGGCGACCGTGCTCGCGCTGGGAGCGATCCTGCTGTGGGCCTTCCGGCGAGCCCCGGGACTGCGGGTGGCGATCGCACTGGCCGTGCTGCCGGCCGCGATCCTCGTGTTCCAGACGGCCAACGCGTGGGGCAGCTACGAGAGCACCACGGTCGTCGGTGGGACGCAGGGCCGGTACTACTTCCCCGCCCTGGTCGCCTTCGTCGCGCTGAGCGCGATCGCGTGGCGCCGAGCGTTCGGGACCGACGCGGGGCACCGCCGGGGCGCGTTCGTCGTGTCCGGGCTCTCCGCGGCCCTCGCGGTCTACGCGGTCGTGTTCGTGTACGGGTCCTTCGCCGAGCACGCCCGCGTGCGCGTCACCCCGACGGGCCTCGAGACCCTGGCGCAGTCCTCGCCCCTCCCCGTCCCCCTGCTCGTGACCACCTGGGTGCTGGCGCTCGTGGTGCTCGTCGCCGCCCTGGTCGTGGCCCGGCGCCGCGTGTGGGTGCCGCGGGACGAGGAGCCGGGCGCGATGCCCGGTGCGCACCCGCGGCGCGCCGTCGACACGGAGGTCCCCGCATGACGACCGCTCCCCGCCCGCCGGTCGCCCGCCGGGAGCTGCTGACCGTCCTCGCCCTGACCCTGCTCTTCGCGCTCGTGCTGACGACGTGGGCGATGGTCACGCCGCCCCTGCACGGCCCCGACGAACTCGCGAACATCGACGCCGCGA
This sequence comes from Curtobacterium sp. ME26, assembly GCF_903970945.1. Lineage (NCBI taxonomy): Bacteria > Bacillati > Actinomycetota > Actinomycetes > Micrococcales > Microbacteriaceae > Curtobacterium > Curtobacterium sp. ME26. The sequence continues at coordinate 13,342 of NZ_CAJCKG010000019.1, read as the reverse complement.
TCCACCTGGCCACCGGACAGCCGTGGCCGGCCGCGGGCGACCTGCACTACGTCCAGGGCCTCCTCGCCCAGAACGTGCCCGCCCTCCCACCGCCCGCCGCCACACGCGTGTCCTTCGGGGAGGTCATCGGTGACGGCACCCTGAACGACCTCGTCAACCCGATGTCGCAGCACCCCCCGACGTACTTCCTCGTGCAGGCGGTCGTCGCGCACCTGCTCGACTTCACGACACGTCGGTGGGACGTCGTGGTGCTCGCGATGCGACTCGTGGACGTGCTCGTCGTGCTCCCGGTCCCGCTCCTGGTCTGGGCAGCGGTCCGTCGTGCGACCCGCTCGCCGCGGACCGCCGTCGCCGCGACCGTCACCCTGTTCGCCGTCCCGCAGCTCGCCCAGCTCGGCGCGTCGGTCTCGGTGTGGGCACCGGTCATCACGGCCGGGGCGCTCGCGACGTGGCTGATGGTGCGCCTCCTGACCGGCGACCGGTCCTGGTGGACGGTGCTCGCCCTCGGCGGTGCGCTGGCGGTCGGCACCGCGCTCATGGCCGGCGGGCTCCTCGCCGTCCCCGCCGCGGTCGTGGCCGTCCTCGCCCCGACCCGCGGCGTCGGTCCGGACCGGCGCGGCCGCGTGCTCCGCGCACTCGTCACGGTGGCCGTCCCGGCGGCGACGACCGGTTGGTGGTACGTGCTGCAGACGGTGCGGACGGGCACGCCGCAACCGGACGCCTTCCCGGCGACGACCCAGCCGTGGCCCGCCGACGAGTCCCCCGCCCCGACGCAGTTCGCCGGTGCCTTCTGGAACGGACTGTCCGAGACCTTCTGGGGGCGCTTCGGCCGGTACGAGTACCCGCTCTCCGCCGTCGTCGTCGACACGTTCACCGTGGTCGCGCTCGCGGCCGTCGTCTGGGCAGCCTCCCGTCGGGGCGGCCACCGTCGCACGATGGCCGTCGCCGGCGTCTTCCCCGCCACGGCCCTGCTCGTGGTGCTGGTCCGTGACTGGGCGACCTACAGCGGCCACCTCGGGGTGACCGTGAACCAGGGACGCTTCCTGTTCCCGGCGATCGCCGCGCTCCTCGTGCTGCAGGCCGTCGCGTGGCGCGCACTCGTCACCACACCGTCGACCCGGACGCGGCTCGCGCGCGTCACGCTCGTCGTCTCCGGCCTGGTCGCGCTCGGCGGCCTCGGCCTGCTGTACGCGGGCGCCTACGAGCAGTTCCGCTTCCCGCCGAGCGCGGCGGGCCTCGCACTGCTCGGCACGACGGTGCCGTACGGACTCCACCCCGTCGCACTCCTGCTCGTCCTGACGGCCGTCGTCGGCGCCACCGCCGCCGTCCTCACCTGGCGGACCGTCGGGAGCGCTGGCACCGACTCACGAGCCGACCGGCCCCGTGACGCCGTACCGCTAGACTCTCCGCCGACCGACGCACCGACACAAAGGAAGCATCCGTGAAGATCCTCGTCACCGGAGGGGCCGGCTTCATCGGCTCCAACTTCGTCCGCCGGACCCTGCAGGACGCCTACCCGGGCCTCGAGGGCGCCGAGGTCGTCGTGTACGACGCGCTGACCTACTCCGGCAACCTCGAGAACCTCGCGCCGGTCGCCGACTCCCCGCGCTACTCCTTCGTGCAGGGCGACATCCGCGACGCCGAGAAGCTCGACGAGGTCGTCCCCGGCATCGACGCGATCGTGCACTTCGCCGCCGAGTCCCACGTCGACCGCTCGGTCCGCGACTCCGGCATCTTCGTCGAGACGAACGTCGTCGGTACCCAGCGCCTGCTCGACGCAGCCCTGCGCCACGGCACCGAGCGCTTCGTCCACGTCTCCACCGACGAGGTCTACGGTTCGATCAGCGAGGGCTCGTGGGACGAGGAGCGCCCGCTCGAGCCGAACTCGCCGTACTCGGCGTCGAAGGCCGGCAGCGACCTGCTCGCCCGCAGCTACCACCGCACGCACGGGCTGAACCTCTCGATCACCCGCTGCTCGAACAACTACGGGCCCTACCACTTCCCCGAGAAGGTCATCCCGCTCTTCGTCACGAACCTGATCGACGACAAGAGCGTCCCGCTGTACGGCGAGGGCAACAACATCCGCGACTGGCTGCACGTCGACGACCACACCCGCGGCATCGCGATGGTCCTCGTCAAGGGTCGCGCGGGCGAGATCTACAACATCGGCGGCGGCACCGAGCTGACGAACAAGGAGCTCACGCAGCTCCTCCTCGACGCCACCGGCAAGGACTGGTCGTCCGTCGAGCACGTGCAGGACCGCCTGGGCCACGACCTGCGCTACTCGGTCGACATCTCGAAGATCCAGGCCGAGCTCGGCTACGAGCCGCAGGTGCCGTTCGAGCAGGGCCTGGCGGACGTCGTGCAGTGGTACCGCGACAACCGCGCCTGGTGGGAGCCGCTGAAGGAGCGCGCGGCCCTCGCATGACCCGGTACCTGATCACCGGCGCCGCCGGCATGCTCGGTCGCGACCTGCAGCACGCGCTGCAGGGACGTGACGTCACCGCGCTCGGTCGTGCCGACCTCGACGTCACGGACCCGGCGGCGGTCGACGCGGCCGTCGCCGGGCACGACGTCGTCATCAACTCCGCGGCGTACACGAAGGTCGACGACGCCGAGAGCCACGAAGACGACGCGGCGGCGGTCAACGCCACCGGCCCGCGGCTGCTCGCCGAGGCGGCCGTCCGGCACGGTGCGAAGCTGCTGACGGTCTCGACGGACTACGTGTTCGACGGCAACGGCACCGCGCCCTACACCGAGGACGCCCCGACCGACCCGCTGAACGCCTACGGGCGGACCAAGGCGGACGGCGAGGCGCACGTCCGCCGCATCGCACCGGACTCGTCGTACGTCGTCCGGACCGCCTGGATCTACGGCGCGCACGGGCCGAACTTCGCCGCGACGATGCTCCGGCTCGCCGGGTCGCACGACACGGTGTCGGTCGTCACCGACCAGGTGGGCCAGCCCACGTGGACGGGTGACCTGGCCGCCCGGATCGTCGAGCTCGTGGACTCGGACGCCCCCGCCGGTGTCTACCACGGCACCAACTCGGGGCAGGCGTCCTGGTACGACTTCACGAAGGCGATCTTCGCCGAGGCCGGCCTCGACCCGGAGCGCGTGCTCCCGACGGACAGCGCCGCCTTCGTGCGGCCCGCGCCGCGTCCGGCGTACAGCGTGCTCGGTCACGACGGCTGGTCCCGCGCCGGGCTCGCGCCCATGCGCGACTGGCGGGAGGCGCTGCACGCGGCGTTCCAGGCGGGCGCGCTCGGCGCCTGATCGGTCCCACCACGACGGACGGGAGGCGCGGTACCAGCCGGTACCGCGCCTCCCGTCCGTCACGGCGTCCGTCCACCCCCGGTGCCGGCCCGACGGGACCGGCGCACCGGATCAGCAGATCAGCGCACGACGGCGCGCAGGCGCTCGTCGAGCGGCTCCACGGCACCCGCGGGCCGGAAGCGCTCGGCGGCCGCGGCGGCCGCAGCGCGCCGACGGCCGAGGAGCGCACGGTCGGCCGCGAGCGTCCGCAGGGCGTCCGCCAGGGCGGCCGCGTCGCCCGCGGGCACGGTCACGACCGCGTCCCCGAACGCGCGACGCTGCGGGGCGGTGTCGCTCGTGACCACCGCGAGCCCCGCCGCCGCGCACTGGTACACCTTGTTCGGCACGACCTTGAGCGCCTTCGGGGTCGTGCCGGTGATGCCGATGCCGACGTCGTGGCCCGCCACGACGCCGGGGAGGTCCGCCGACTCCACCCAGGGCACCCAGGTCGTCGGCGCTCCGCCCTCGGCAGCGGCACGCGCGGCGTCGAGGTCCTGGCCGGAGCCGATCATCGTCACCTCGACACCGTCGTCCGCGGTGAGCAGCCCGACGGCTTCGCCGATCGTCACGGCGCCCTGCAACGGGGTGAAGAGCCCGAAGAAGACCACGCGCAGGGGCCCGCCGTCCGCGCCGGCACCGTCGCGGGCCGCGTCGTACCACGCCTCGGTCGCCCCGACGGGGACGACGACGGCCTTGCCGCGGAGCCGGTCGGGCACCAGGTCGCGGTGCTCCTCGGTGTCGACCACGACGACGTCGGCGATGCGCAGGGCGGCGCCGTCGAGGGCGCGCAGCAGCCGCTGCTTGACGCCGGTGCCGCCGACGCCGCGGTCCTGTGCGGTCGTGGCGGCGAAGATCAGGTGGTCGAGCAGGATCGGCGTGCGCGGGAACAGCAGCCGCGCGAGCCACACGTCGAAGTGCCCCATGTACCCGACGAGCAGGGCGTCCGGACGTCCGGCGGCCCGCGCACGCAGCGCGAGTCCGGTGAGCCGGGTCCAGCTGCGGGCGAGCCGGAGGGCCATCTGCGCCGCGCCCGACCGCGCGCCGAGCATCGCCACGCGGTCACGCGTGGACAACCCGAGCGGGACGTTCGCCTCCGCCACGACGTGCCCGCGCGCGCGCAGGCCGTCCGCCAGCACGCGGACCCGGGGGTGGTCCGCCGCCTGGTATGTTCCGAAGGCCAGGATCCGCACGCTCGTCGTCCTTCCGGGTGGTCGCGTGTGCCACCGGTCCCGGCGCACCCGACCAACCCTAGGTGAGAATGACCGACGTCCCGAAGCCCGCCGAGCGCTCCCGCGTGAAGACCGTCGTCCGGGTGTCCGCCCTGGTGCTCGCCCTCGCCCTGTGCGTGGCCTTCCTGGTCCCGCGCGCAGACGACATCGCCGACGCGTTCACCCGGCAGGACCCCTGGACGCTCGTCCTCGCGTTCGTCCTCGGCGCCGCGGCGACGTACGTGACGTTCCTGTCGTGGCGCTCCCTCATGTCCGGCGCCGGGCACCGGATCCCGATCGCCGCCGCGCAGCGGGTGTTCTTCCTGTCGCAGATCGGCAAGTACATCCCGGGCTCCGTCTGGCCGATCGTGGCGCAGGCCGACCTCGGGCGGGAGCACCGGGTCCCGCCGGCGCGGAGCGTGGCCGTCGGCATGCTGACGCTCCTCGTGAGCTGCGGCGCCGGCGTCTCCGTGGCGGCGGTGACGATCCCGTTCGTGCAGCCGGACGCCTTCGCACGCTACTGGTACGTGGTGCTGCTCGTCCCGGTCGTGCTCGTCGCCCTGCACCCGGCCGTGCTCCGGTTCGGCCTCCGGCTCGCCTCGAAGGTCACCCGGCGCGACCTCGGCACCATCGACATCCGGCTCGCCGCCGTGCTGCGCGCCTTCGGCTGGGCGGTGCTCGCCTGGCTCGTCTTCGGCCTGCACATCGCCCTCGTCCTCGCGCCGCTCGGGCCGCTCGACGTCCGGGTCGCCACGCTCGCCGTCGGCGCGTACGCCCTGGCCTGGCTGGTGGGGTTCCTGGTGTTCTTCCTGCCCGCCGGGCTCGGCGGTCGCGAGGCCGTCCTCACCGCGCTCCTGACCGCCGGGGTGCCCCTCGGCGCGTCCGCCGCCGTCAGCGTCGCCGTGATGTCCCGCGTGCTCCTGACGGTCGTGGACCTCGTGTTCGCCGCCCTGGCCGTGCTCGGCGAGCGTCGGCGCCGTCGGTCGCGCATCGCGGTCGACGGAACCGTCACGGACACCCGCGCCGACGCGTAGGCGCCCCAGCGCCCGCTGGTATCGTCTGCCGGGACGCCCGGACCGGCGGACGACGCCGACCGGCGGCAGGACCTGCGAGGAGCACCACCAGATGACCACTCTCCGCGTGATCGTCGACCAGATGGTCGCTCCGGTCCCCGGCGGCATCGGCCGCTACGCGGAGGAACTCACCCGGGAGCTCATCGCCAGGGCCCCGGCCGGCTGCGACGTCGCCGGCATCGTCCCGGCCGCCGGTCGCGACGACCTCGAGCGCATCACCACCCTGCTCCCCGGGCTCGCCGAGCTCGAACGGCTGGTCCTCCCCCGCCGCGAGCTCGCACTCGCCTGGCAGGGCGGCCTGACCGGCGGCGCCGCACACGGCATGGTGCACGCGCCGAGCGTCCTCGCGCCGCTCGTCAAGCACGACCGCGGCCTCGAGCCGGGCCGCCAGACGGTCGTCACCGTGCACGACACCGTCCCGTGGACGCACCCGGAGACCCTGACGCCGCGGGGGGTGCGCTTCCACCGGGCGATGGTGAAGCGGGCGTGGCGGTACGCGGACGCCGTGGTCGTCCCGACGCACGCCGTCGCGGCCGACCTCAACGCGGTGCACCCGTTCGGCGAGCGGCTCCGGGTCATCGGCGGCGCCCCGAGCGGTCGCCTCCGGCTCCCCGCGGACGCCGACCTGCGCGCGGAGCGGCTCGGGCTCCCCGAGCGGTACGTCCTCGCCGTGGGCACGCTCGAGCCCCGGAAGGGCCTGGCACACCTCGTCGCCGCGATGGCGCACCCGGCGGCACCGCAGGACGTCCCGCTGGTGGTCGCCGGCCCCGACGGTTGGGGGGACGTCGACGTGCACGGCGAGGCCGAGCGCGCCGGGCTCGCACCCGAGCGCCTGCACGTGCTCGGCCGCATCGACGACGCCGACCTCGCGGTGGCGTACGACCGGGCCACCGTCTTCGTGTTCCCGAGCCTCGCGGAGGGCTTCGGCCTGCCGGTGGTCGAGGCGATGAGCTTCGGCACGCCGGTCGTGCACTCCGACGACGCGGCGGTCTGCGAGGTCGCCGCGGACGCCGGTGTCGTCGTGGCCCGCGACCCGCGCGACTCCTACGCGGAGCGGCTCGCGCAGGCCGTCTACCAGGTCGTCGAGGACCCGAACCTGGCGGCGCAGCTCGCGGTCGCCGGGCCGGACCGTGCCCGCATGTTCAGCTGGCGGGACGCCGCCGACGAGACCTGGCAGCTGCACGCCGACCTCTGAGCCGGACGCCCGGAGTCGCAGTGGCGGACGTCGGGTGGCGCACGCCCGGTCACGGACGGGCGTCGATCCCCCGGCCCCGCCGTGTCGTCCGCGGTGAGGGTCGACCCGGCTGCGAGGATCGCACCATGACGCGTCGACACCGGCTCACCACCATCACGGCCTCGATCGCCCTCGGCGTCGCGACGGCGGCACTCGCCAGCGGGTGCTCCGGGCCCGACACCGCCGACCGCAGCCCGTCCCCCACGCGCTCGTCCTCCGCCTCGGCGACCGCGACCCCGCCGCCGCGTCCCTCCTCGACCCCGACGGGCGCCGCCACCTCGGCCCCGGGGACGGCGCCGTCCGCCGCACCGACCACCCCGGTCGACGACGGCACCGGGCCGGGCACCGGCAACGGCAGCGGCGTCGAGACGCCCGCGAACGTCGACTTCTCCCGGATCGCGGCGCAGGGCGTCGCGGCGGCCGGGGGCGGCACGGTGGTCTCGCTGACCGGGTCCGGGGACAACTGGACGGTCGTCGTCGCGTCGCCGGACGGCTCGCTCACGCAGTCGGTCGTGTCGGCGACCCTCGACCGCGTCACCTCCGGACCGTTCCCGAAGGACTCCGACGCCGCGACGAAGGCCGCGAACGCCGCTCGTGCCGGAGCGGTCCGAGTCGACGCCCCGACCGCCGCGGCGCGGGCGGCGTCGTCCGCCGGTGGCACCGTCACGGGCATCGTGCTCGGGGGCAGCGGTCAGGCGCCGACGTGGGCGGTGTCCGTCTCGGTCGGTGGGGCCGGCCGGACGGTGACCGTCGACGCGGTCAGCGGCGCCGTCCGCTGATCCCGACCCACCGCGCACCGGCGGCCCCATCGGCCGCCGGACTGCGGACGGGGCCCGGTCAGAGCGCGTCGCGGAGCCGCGCGGCCTTCTCCTCGACGACGCGCTCGAGGTCCTCGGCGTGCTGCCGCAGCCGGTCGGCCACGGCGGGGTCGGCGGAACCGATGATCCGCGCCGCGAGGAGCCCCGCGTTGGCCGCACCGTTGATGGCGACGGTCGCCACGGGGATGCCGGCCGGCATCTGCACGATCGACAGCAGCGAGTCGAGGCCGTCGAGCCGCGCGAGCTGCACGGGCACGCCGATCACGGGCAGGGTCGTCATCGAGGCCACCATGCCCGGCAGGTGCGCCGCTCCGCCGGCACCGGCGATCACGACGCGGATGCCCCGGCCCGCCGCGGCACGGGCGTAGCGGACCATCTTGTCCGGGGTGCGGTGGGCGGAGACGACGTCGGCCTCGAACGGGATGCCGAGCTCGTCGAGCGTCTCCGCGGCCGCTCGCATCGTCGGCCAGTCGGAGTCCGACCCCATGATGATCGAGACGAGCGGCTGGGCGGTGGCTGCGGTTCCGGTCACGCGCCGAGCCTAGCCGAGCGGGGTCAGCGGACGGTCACGGTCGAACAGCCGAGCGCGGTGTCCCCGCCCGCGCCGATGCCGACCGCGGTCAGGCACACCGTGCGCTTGCCGCTCGGCACGGCGAAGGTCGCGTCGAACCCGTGCTGCTTCCCCACCCGGTGGGCGCGGTCGACGTCCGGACGGCTGCGGTCGGCCGTCGCCGTGCCGATCACCGACCGGCCGACCGTGACCCGGACCGAGACCGCCTTCGCGGTGTCGTCGCGGTCGAAGGCCCAGCCGCGGACCGTGACCCGACGCGTCGAGGACGAGCGGACGTCGTCGCGTCGTCCGGTGGGCGCGACCGAGGGGGCCTTCGCCGCGGGCGACGTGGCCGTGGGCGACGGCACCGGGGTCGGGGACGCGGCCGCCGTGGGCGCAGGGGTGCCGAGGCGGGCGTTCGCCACGAGCGCCTGCGCGAAGGACGACCACCACCGGCCGGCAGCGGGCCCGCCGTTGCACGTGCCGTCGCTCGCGCCCGGGGTCTTCACCCAGAGCAGCGCATCGAGCCGGGAGCCGTCCGTCACGACCCGTGGCGTGGTGCCGAGGCCGGAGCCGGGAGCGTTGCACCAGGTGCCCTTCCAGCCCTGCCCGTTGCGGGACGTGTCGATCACGTAGTGCGAACCGCCGGTGGCCGCCGACACCCGCTCGGCGTACGCCTGCTCCTGCGCGGTCGGGTAGTAGTTCGCGACGTTCGTGAAGAACCCGCGCGCCGAGCGCACCCCGGCACGGTCCAGGCGCTCCGCCATCACGGCCGGGGGCACCCAGTTCGAGTTGCCGGCATCGAGGTACGCGGGGACGCCGGCGGCCGTGAACGCCGCGACCTCCCGGGACAGGACGCGGAAGCGCTGCTCGCCGAGCGACGCGTCGCACGCGCTGTTGCTGAGCATCGCGAGCGAGTCCGGTTCGACCAGGACGGCCGCGCGGTGCCCCCGCAGCCGCTCGGCGATGCGGTCGATCCACGCGGCGTAGGTCGCCTCGTCCATGCCGCCGGCCGAGTAGCCGCCGCAGTCTCGGTGCGGGATCGCGTAGGTCACGAACACGGGCGTCGTCCCGGTGCGCTCGGCGCCCGCGACGGCCTGGTCGAGGGTACGGTCGAGGGTCGCCCCCTGCGTCCAGTCGCCCAGCCAGATCGCCACCGGGTGCTCGCTGATCGTCCGGGCCGCCCGCGCGCCGGCGGGGTCGCTCGTCGCGAGTGCGGTCACCTGCTTCGCCGCCTCGCTCGTGTCCGACCGGTACGGACCGGCGCCGTACAGCTGGGTGGACGACGCGGACCGGAGGTCCGGTGCGGCAGCGGCGGGCGCGGCCGGCAGGAGCGCGGTCCCGACGAGGGCGACGAGCGCCCCGACGGCGCTGACGGCACCGACCGAACGGAGCGCGGTGGTCGCGAGCGGCGGTGTGCCGGCGGCGGGGACGCCGAGCACGGGCGTGCCGGGCACGGTGGTGCGGCGCATGGTGGTCTCCTGACTGACCAGACCATGGGAGCACGGCACCGGGGCCGGCGTCAGGCACCAGTCAGGGTGCCACCCGAGCGGGTGTCCGCCGTCCTGCGGACGCCCGCCCGTGCGGTCGTGGGGGTCAGTCGTCGAAGTGCGCCGCTGCCGACCGTGCCCGGTAGGTGACGTCGTCGAGGTCGTCGCCGGTCACCGTGACGTGCCCGATCTTCCGTCCCGGCCGCGGCGCCTTGCCGTAGAAGTGGTACTTCGCCTCGGGGAACGCCGCGAGCGCCGCGGGGTAGCGTGCGGCCAGGTCGCCGTCGGCCGGGCCGCCGAGCACGTTGACCATGACCGCGGCGGGCGCGTGCACGCCGGTCGACCCGAGCGGCAGGTCGAGCACGGCACGCAGGTGCTGCTCGAACTGGCTCGTCGTCGCACCGTCGATCGTCCAGTGCCCGGTGTTGTGCGGGCGCATCGCGAGCTCGTTGACGAGGATCCGCTCGTCGTCGGTCTCGAACAGCTCGACGGCCAGCACACCGGTCACCCCGAGGGCCTCGGCGACGCGGACGGCGAGGTCCTCGGCCGCGTCAGCGAGCCGCCCGGCGCTGTCCGGCGCGGGTGCGAACACCTCGGCGCAGACACCGTCGCGCTGCACGGTCTCGACCAGCGGCCAGGCGACGACCTCGCCGGAGGGTCGGCGCGCGACCGACTGTGCGAGTTCGCGTCGGAAGGGCACGAGCTCCTCGACGAGGAGCGCCTGGTCGCCCGCCGCCTCGTCGACCGCGGCGAACCAGTCGACGACGTCGGCCGGGTCCGTCACGACCCGCACGCCCTTGCCGTCGTACCCGCCGCGCGCGGTCTTCACGACCGCACGGCCGCCGTGGTCGTCGAGGAAGGCCTGCAACGCCGCGGCGTCGCGGACCGCCGCCCAGTCGGGCACGGGGACGCCGAGTGCGCTGAGCCGCTCGCGCATGGTGATCTTGTCCTGGGCGACCGCGAGCGCCTCGGGTCCGGGCCGCACGGCGACACCGGCGTCGACGAGCCCACGGAGGACGTCCTGCGGCACGTGCTCGTGGTCGAAGGTCACGACGTCGACGTCCCGCGCGAACGCGAGCACGGTGTCGAGGTCGTGGTAGTCGCCCTCGGCCGTGGCGGCGAGCGCCGCCGACATGCCCGGCCCCTCGGCCAGCACCCGGATGTCGATCCCGAGCTCCAGCGCGGCCGGCACCATCATGCGTGCCAGCTGTCCGCCACCGATGACCCCGACGCGCAACGCCATGCTGTGTGTTCCCTCCGTCGTTCACACCGTCCCCGGGGAACGCACTGTCTAGAATCGATCTCCGTTGCCGGCACCCCTGCGGGCTGACGGCGGTCCGTGCCCGGCACGGTCAGCGACAACTCTACGGATCCTGGAGACACTGTGCGGCGACTCATTGCCCAGCTGGCCCGCTTCGGCGTGGTCGGCGCCGTCGGGTTCGTGGTCGACTTCACGGTCTTCAACCTGCTGCGGGCCACCGTGCTCAACCCGGACGAGGTCCACTCCGGGCCGTTCTGGGCGAAGGTGGTCTCGACGATCGTCGCCATCCTCGTCAACTGGATCGGCAACCGGTACTGGACCTTCCGCGACCAGCGTCGTGCCGTGGCCGCGCGCGAGGGCGTCGAGTTCGTCATCGTCTCGCTCGGCGGCATGGTCATCTCGCTCGGCTGCCTCGCCGTGTCGCACTACGTGCTCGGCTTCACCTCGGCCCTCGCGGACAACGTCTCCGGCAACGTGATCGGCCTCGGCCTCGGCACGGCGTTCCGGTTCTGGCTGTACAAGACGTGGGTGTACCACCCCGAGCGCGGCGGGCGCCGCACCGCGGACGAGACGACGGATGCCCCGACGGCCGGCACCCCCACGACCGGTACCTCGACGACGGGCTCCCGCCCGGCGGCCGTCCGCTCGGTCGACGGCGACCTCGCCGGACGCTGACGGCGCCGCTGCCGCTGCCGCTGCCGCTGCCGACCAGCAGCCCCCGGCCCCGAGCCTCCGGCACCAGGGCCGGACGACGAAGGCCGCTCCCCGACGGGGAGCGGCCTTCGTCGTGCACGGCGGTGGGGTCAGCGCCCCATGCCGCGGTAGGTGAAGCCGGCGGCCGTCCAGGCATCGCGGTCGAGGCAGTTGCGCCCGTCGACGACGACCGGGACCGCCACGAGCGATGCCGCCTCGGTCGGGTCGAGCTCGCGGAACGCCGTCCACTCGGTGAGCACCAGCACGAGGTCCGCCCCGGTCAGCGCCGCGGTGGCCGACTCCGCGTAGTCGAGCTCCGGGTGCAGCCGCCGCGCCGTGCCGACCGCCTCGGGGTCGTACGCGGCGACGGACGCGCCGAGCTCGTGCAGTCGCGCCGCGATGTCGAGCGCCGGGGAGTCGCGGACGTCGTCGGAGTTCGGCTTGAACGCCAGGCCGAGCACGGCCACGCGCTTGCCCGTGGCCGAGCCGCCGAGCAGCTCGGTCGCGAGGTCCACCACGTGCGCCCGACGACGGAGGTTCGTGGCGTCGACGTCGGCGAGGAACGCGAGGGACTCGCCCACGCCCAGTTCGTCGGCGCGGGCCTGGAAGGCACGGATGTCCTTCGGCAGGCAGCCGCCACCGAAGCCGAGGCCGGCGTTGAGGAACTTGCGACCGATGCGGTCGTCGTGCCCGATCGCGTCGGCGAGCGCCGTGACGTCCGCTCCGGCGACCTCGGCGATCTCCGCCATCGCGTTGATGAAGGAGATCTTCGTGGCGAGGAACGCGTTCGCGCTGATCTTCACGAGCTCGGCGGTGGGCAGGTTCACGACGAGCCGGGGCGTACCCGCGGCGAGCGCCTGCGCGTAGACCTCGTCGAGCGCGGCGACGGCCCGCTCGCCGGCCTCGCCCTCGGGGACGCCGTAGACGAACCGGTCGGGCGAGATGGTGTCCTGCACGGCGAAGCCCTCGCGGAGGAACTCGGGGTTCCAGACGAGCGTCGCTCCCGGCACGGCCTGCTCGACCTCGGCGGCGAGCCGGGCGGCGGTGCCCACGGGCACCGTGGACTTGCCGACGACGAACTCGCCGGCGGACAGGTGCGGCGTCAGCGCGGCGACGGCGGCGTCCACGTACGTGAGGTCCGCGGCACCGGTCGGCCCCTGCGGGGTCCCGACGGCCAGGAAGTGCACCGTGGACCCGGCGACCTCGGCCATGTCCGTGGTGAAGCGGATGCGCCCGGAGGCGAGCGCCTCGGTCAGGATCTCGGGCAGCCCCGGTTCGAAGAACGGAGCGTCGCCCGACGCGAGACGCTCGATCTTGGCGGGGTCGACGTCGACCGCGACGACCTCGTGCCCGAGCTTGGCCATGGAAGCGGCGTGCACGGCACCGAGGTACCCGCAGCCGATGACGGAGATACGCACGGCACGACGCTACCGGCTCGCGCGGGACGAACCCAATCCTCGGTCGAGGACGTCAGCGCCGGTCGTCGCCCCACGGCGGTCGCGCGGGACCGCCGACGATCTCGTCCCAGTCGGGTTCGCGGTGGCGTCGGCGGGCCTCGTACGCCTCGACGAGGTCGTGCAGAACCGCGACCACGAGGTCGGCGTGCGGCACGTCGGCGAGCACGAGCGGCGGTTCGTCGCCGGGGAACACGAGCACGTCGCCCGAGCGCCACACCCCCTGCATGCCCTGCCGCCGGACCG